>ONQI01000141.1 GCA_900319915.1 uncultured Campylobacter sp. | reverse complement strand
TCTCAAAGCTCTCGCGCGTGAAAATAGCTGAAATTTACGCTGTTTTAGACGCCCTCGCGCCGTTTGGGAGTCAAGAGGAATGGGATAATTCAGGACTCCTCATCGGCTCAATGGACGACGAGGTTAAAAGCGTCGTCCTCGCGCTTGATTTAAATTTGAAAATGATCCGCGAAGCAGAGCCTAATACGCTATTCATCACGCATCATCCACTGATTTTTAGAGGGTTAAAAAACCTAAATCCCAGTCTTTATCCGGCAAGTGTCGCGACTGAGTTAATTCGCAAAAATTGCGCTCTCATCGCCGCGCACACGAATTATGACAAAGCTGTGCTTAACCATTATGTTCTCACGCAAGTTTTGGGTTTTGAACCGACGAGCGAGGAGGGATTTGTGCTCGAATTTGAACCAAATATGAGTTTTGACAACCTAGCCTTGCGCGTCAAATCCCGCCTAGAACTTTCAAATTTGAAAGTTGTGCGCGCGGGAGAGTATATAAAAACGGCGGCTTTTTGCGCCGGTAGCGGCACGGATTTAATCGGTTCTTTTGCGGCCGATTGCTTTCTTAGCGGGGATTTTAAATATCACACCGCGCTTGAAAGTTACGAAAATAAGCTCTCTTTAATCGACATCACGCATTATGCTAGCGAGCGATATTTTGGGGCTTCACTGCTCCCGCACTTGCAAAAAAACGGAATTTTTGCTAAAATTACCGCTTCACACAATCCGTTTGAATATTTATAAAAGGAAAACAATGAACAAATACTTAGAGCAACTCGTCGGTCTATCTCAAATCGACCAAAAAATCGACGGCTACGCGCCTCGCATCGACGCGATAAACAAAGACTTGAATACCAAAAAACAAGAAATCGAGAGTTTTGACGCCGACGTTGCCGCCATAGATGAAGAAATCGCCGAAATCAAAGTTCAAATCGGTAGCACAAATGTTCATATAGCAGAGTTTAACGCCAAAATCAAAGACGTCGCCAAAAAATCGGCCACTCTAAAAACAGAGAAAGAGATAAAAGCTTTAAATCTCGAAGAAGAGCTTGCCAAAGACCAATTAGAGGCCGCTAATGAAGAAATTGAAAGACTAGAGCGCATTATTGCAACCAAAGAAGACAACAAAACCGAACTCGCGGCTAAAAAAGAGACCGCCGCAGGCGAGCTAACAATGCTTGAAGCAAAAGTCGCGGACGAGCTAGACGCTATCAAAGCCGAGCGCGACGTTATCTACGCCGACAAAGAAAAATTGCTTGCGGGCATGGATAAAAAAGTCCTTACTTTCTATGAAAAAATCCGCAAGTGGGCGAAAAATTCTGCAGTCGTACCTGTGCGCAAACAAGCCTGCTATGGTTGCTTTATGCGTATCAATGATAAAACTTATGCAAACGTGCTAAAAAGCGATGAAATTGTGACTTGTCCACACTGTGGTCGTATTCTTTACAGTGAAGAAGCGCCGAAAGAAACTCAAGACGGGGCTATCGAAACCGAGACGCCGGCGGCTAAAAAGACCGCGTCTAAAAAAACTACCGCTAAAACCGCGACTAAAAAGAGCGCGAAAAAAGCCGACGAAGAGTGATTTATAACGGCTTTTGCTTTCTTTTGTGGGCGATTGCCGCGCCGTTTTTGGCTCTGCTTTCGCTCAAAACAAAATACAAAAATTCTATCCCGGCAAGATTTTTCCTGCGCCGTAATCCCCGCCCGCCCCGCGTCAAATACCATTTCCATGCTTGCAGTTTAGGCGAAGTGGCGAGCGTCGAGCCGTTTGTGCGCGCGCTTTCAAATTTGACTTCACAGAGCGGCGAGGCGGAGCGTGAAATTTCAAATTTGAATAATTCAAATTTGAAAAATGGTGGGCAAGTTCGTCTTTCGGTCATCACAAACACGGGTTTTGAACGTGCTCGCAAACTCACGCGAAATACTAGATTTTTGCCGTTTGAATGTTTTTTGCCGTTTTGGTGGCGCGAGTGCGAGACGCTCGTTGTTTTCGAGGCGGAGCTGTGGCTAAATCTCTTCAAAATAGCCAAAAAGCGTGGCGCGCGCACGATTTTGCTAAACGCGCGCATTAGCGATCGCTCTTACCGTTCGTATTTGCGCTTTGCGTTTTATTATCGCTTGGTTTTCGCTCACGTGGATTTGGTTCTCGCTCAAAGCAACACAGACAAAGAGCGCCTAGAGCGTCTGGGCGCTAAAAACGTGCAGGTCGTGGGCAACGTAAAATCCGCTATAGTGCCGCGCCCAACCCGAGAGCTTGCCAAACCGTCAAAATACGTTATTACTATCGCCAGCAGCCACAAGGACGAGGAAAAAAACATACTTTCAAATTTGAATTTACGCCCTAATGAAACTCTTTTTGTCGCTCCTCGTCACCCCGAGCGTTTTGCCGAAGTAGGCGCTCTTTGCGAGGAATGGGCGAGAAAAAAAGGGCTTAGCTTTGAGCGTTTTAGCGCGGGCGGCAAATTTAATTCAAATTTGATTTTGGTAGATACTTTGGGCGAGCTGATAAATATCTATGCAATTACCGACGTGACCATACTTTGCGGCAGTTTTGAACCAGGTATCGGAGGGCATAATCCAATAGAACCCGCGCAGTTTGACTGCGGCGTTATTAGCGGGCGTTTTATTCACAATCAACGCTCGCTTTTCGGCGCGGTGGAGGGTGCGAAATTCGCGGGTTATGCCGAGCTTGATTCGCTAGTACACGACAAATTTGAGACCACGATTAAGCACAAATGCGATTTTTCGCACGTGCTCTCGCTCATAAAATAAAGGAAAAACTATGGAAAAAGCATATAAATTACT
>ONQI01000142.1 GCA_900319915.1 uncultured Campylobacter sp. | reverse complement strand
GGAAATCACGACTCCGGGCGTAGAAATCGCTACGGGACCTTTGGGACAAGGCGTGGCTAATGCCGTGGGTTTTGCTATGGCTGCAAAATCGGCCGCAAATCTGCTAGGCGAGGAGCTGATAAATCACAAAGTTTATTGTCTTTGCGGCGACGGCGACCTCGAAGAAGGTATCAGCTATGAAGCCTGTGCGCTTGCGGGTAAACACGCGCTAGATAATCTCGTCATCATCTACGACTGCAACCGCATCACGATAGAAGGCGACATAGACATCGCGTGGAGCGAGGATGTAAAAGTGCGCTTCGAGGCCGCAGGCTTCGAGGTCGCGCGTATAAACGGCCACAATTTCGACGAAATCGAGTTTGCTCTAAGCGAAGCCTCAAACAAAGAGCGCCCATACTTAATCATCGCCAACACTGCCATTGGCAAGGGTTGTTCGCTCGAGGGTAGCGAAAAAACTCACGGTTCGCCGCTCGGCGAGGACGTGATAAAAGCCGCCAAAGAAGCCGCGGGATTCGATCCTGAGCGCAAATTTGCCGTGGACGAGGACGTGCTTTTTGCTTTCCGCTCGGCTGTGGAGCTTGGCGATTTAGAAGAAGCCAAATGGAACGCGCTAGTCGCGCAAAGCCCTAAAAAAGCACTTTTGGACGAGCTTTTGAACCCTGATTTTAGCAAGATTGCCTTCCCGAATCTCAAAGGTGAAAAACTCGCCACTCGCGACAGTAACGGCAAAATCCTAAACGCCATCGCCGCGGCGCTCCCGGGTTTCATCGGCGGTAGCGCGGATCTTGCGCCTAGCAACAAAACCGCTTTAAAAAATAGCGGCGATTTCCCAAACGGCGCGAATTTGCACTTTGGCATACGCGAGCACGCTATGGCGGCGATTTGCAACGCCTACGCGCGCTACGGGTTGTTCTTACCGTTTTCGGCGACGTTTTTCGTGTTTAGCGACTACCTCAAAGGCGCGGCTAGAATCGCGGCTCTCATGGGCGTGCGTCACTTCTTTGTGTGGACGCACGATAGCATAGGCGTGGGCGAGGACGGCCCTACGCACGAGCCTATCGAGCAGCTCGCGACTTTCCGCTCTATGCCAAACTTCTACGTTTGGAGACCAGCGGATGGCGCCGAAAACGTCGAATGCTGGCGCGAAGCTCTAAATTTGAACGCTCCAAGCGCGTTTGTTTGCTCCCGCCAAGCTCTTGCGCCGCTACCTGAAAGCAAGGGCGGAAGCGTGGCAAACGGAGCGTATCTCGTAGTCAAATCGGCAAATCCTCGCGTGACTTTGGTCGCCAGCGGTAGCGAAGTGGCGCCTTGCGTGGAAGCTGCCGAGCTGCTCGAAAAACAAGGAATCGGCGCAAACGTCGTTAGCGCGCCTTGCTACGACCGTCTTTGCGAACAAGACGCGAGTTATTTGCGCGAAGTCTTCGACCCCGCTACAAAAGTCCTCGCGGTCGAAGCCGCGAGCGGGCTTGAATGGTATCGCTTCGCCGACGACGTGCTTGGTATGAAGAGCTTTGGCGAATCCGCGCCGGCTAGCGTTTTATTTAAACACTTTGGATTTACCGCGGAGAATATAGCCGCCCGCGCTAGCGCAATCTTAAAATAGCGGCGCAGTCTTTTGCGCGCTTTTTACGCCCGCTTCGCGTCTCCCCGCGCTCGATGAATTTCGTATTCTATCCGCGCGCGAGTCGCGCTTTCGGGCGCAAAAATCATCGCAAAATCCTATCGCCTTTTCTTCTATTATTCAAATTTGAATATTCAAATTTGAATTTTAACCCTTTTTTATCCAATTTTCGCTAAAATACCGCCAAAAATTTGAAAGGCAAGCCATGCGAATCAAACTACCACACGCGCCTTATATCGCCCGCAAGGTGGGGCTAGATCTCTACAATTGCGGTTTCGTAACGTTCAAAAGCGGCCTTGACCCCGTTGTTACCGTGGTTCAGGGTATTTTAGAAGAAGACATCAACAAAGAACGCGCCCTCGAAGAAAAAGTCAAAGAAGTGCTCGATACCAACGAAGACGAGATGGATTTCATGCAAGTGGATCGCAAAAATATGTTTTGGCTAGTCAAGAAAAAGCTCGCTAAAGATTTTGATTTTATTCTCTCGCACGAAGACCGTTATTCTCACGTCGCGCACGTGGCGATGGAAACGCTGTGGAAAAAGGATCTCATCGACTATAGCGTAAGCGAAAACAAAGTCAAAAACGTCATTTACGGCGCAATCGAGACTTATATCAAGAGCTTTTCTAGTATCGAAGACGAAGTGGCTAGCAGACTCGAGAACTACAAGCGTAAACTCATTCCCGGCACCGAGGAATATGATATGATGTTTGAGAAGCTCTACGTCGAAGAACTTGGGAAAAGGGGCATGATATAATGGACGCTTATATTTACATAGAAAACGGCGTTTTTCTCAAAGCCAAAGCTTTTGGCAAAGGCGGTACGGCTGTGGGCGAGCTAGTGTTCAATACCTCGATGACTGGCTATCAAGAAATCATCTCAGACCCTAGCTACGCGGGGCAATTCATCGTTTTTACCATGCCTGAAATCGGCATAGTGGGCGTAAACGCGGACGATATGGAAAGCCGCAAAATTCACGCTAGCGGTATTTTTGTGAGAAAATATAACGACTTGCCTAGTAACTACCGTAGCCAAAAAAGCCTAAGCGAGTTTTTTGCAGAACAAGACAAATTTGGTATTTACGATGTGGATACTAGGTTTCTTACCAAGACTTTGCGAGAAAGCGGTAGCCTTATGGCGATCGCAAGTACCGAGATTGGCGACCCCGCAATCCTTAAAGCCGAACTCGAAAAAAGCGCGCGCATAGAAGAGATTAATTATGTCGCCATCGTGAGCACGAAAGAACCTTATAAACATGAAAAAGGGCTTTGGGATGGCTATGAATACAAAGCGCCCGCCAAATGTGGCAAAAAAGTCGCCGTCATCGACTATGGCGTGAAGCGAAACATACTAAACGAGCTTTGCGAGAGCGGGCTTGAAATCGAGGTTTTCCCGCACGACGTTAAGGCTGCGGATTTGATAGCCAAATTTGAAAAAGGCGAGATAAACGGCGTGTTCCTTAGCAACGGTCCGGGCGAGCCGCGTATGCTAAAAGCCGAAATTGCTGAAATCAAAAAGCTAATCGAGGCAAAAGTACCGATTTTCGCGATTTGCCTAGGCCACCAACTGCTCTCAAACGCTTTTGGCTACGAGACCTACAAACTCAAATTTGGCCAACACGGAGCGAATCACCCGGTGCAAAATCAAATCACCGGCAGCATCGAAATCACGGCGCAAAACCACAATTACAACGTGCCCGAATCTATTGCTCAAATAGCCGAAATCACGCATCGCAATCTTTTTGACGGCACGATAGAGGGCGTGCGATACAAAAATGCGCCGATTTTCTCGGTGCAACATCACCCCGAGGCGAGTGCGGGACCGCACGAAAGCGAGTATATTTTTAAGGAATTTCTTAAAATATTGTAGGGGGCGGCGCGGTTTTTGGGCTATTTTCGGGGAGACTTCGCTTCTGCTTGCAGTTGCGAGCATAGCGAAGCAAAAAACTTGCGCGCATCGATGAATTTTCTACCCCGAAAATGCCTCAAAAATCGCTTCGCCTAATTCAAATTTGAAATGTAAACTCGCGCGCAAAAGCGCGCAAAAGCCGTGCCGTAGGAGGAAAGATGAAAAGTTTAAATAATATTGAAATCTTGCTTGTCGATCCGGACGTACGCGTATTGGGCTTTATTCAGGCGACCTTTCCGCACACCAAAGTTCTCCTTGCCAAAAACGGCGACGAAGGATTAAAAAAGTTCAAAAAATTTGCCCCTAACGTTGTGATTACCGAAATTGTTATGCCTATAATGGACGGGCTATCTATGACTCGTGAGATAAAATCTTTTTCTCGTAAAACCCCGGTAATAGCTCACAGCTTTTCATCCGATAAAGACAAGCTCATCCGCGCTATCAACGTCCGTATAGACCGATATCTAATCAAACCTTGTAAGGCGAGCGAAATTGCGGATGCCGTAAAAGAGCTAACGCTCGAAAATCCCGAATTCGGCGAAATCTCAGACCTTGGTAGGGGACTAAACTTCGACAAAACAAACCGCGTTTTCCTAAAAGGCGACGAGCAAATTGCGCTTACCAAAAAAGAATTGGCTTTTATTACCTCTTTGTGTGCGCATCCGGGAGCGCTCGTGCTTTATGAAGAACTCAAAAACAACGTCTGGCTAGGCGAGAGAGTGAGCGAAGCGGCAATTCGCACCTTTGTCAAACGTTTGCGCGACAAAATCGGTGAAGACATTATCAAAAATGTCTCGGGTTTGGGCTACAAAATCGAAACGAATTTTTAACGCTTAAGCCAAAATAGAGTGCGAATATCATATAATTAGGCTTTTTACTTTAAACAAAAAGGAAATGAAATGCGTCCTGGCGACGTGATGACCTACGATTTTACTATTTGCAGATTTTATATGCTCGCTTGCGCCGTTTTCGCCGTGCTTGCGGGGCTTTTTGCGACTTGCGGCGCGGTGGGGCTAGGCGAGGGTAGATTTGATACGCTCACTCTTAATCTTAGCGTTTTTGGCTTTGTTTTTAGCGGATTTTTTGCGGCGTGGGCGTGGGGCGGACAGCGACTACTTCGCGTCGCCGCGTTCGAGAGCGAGCTCGTGCAGTTTTGTCTCAAATTTGGTTTTTTGCTCTATTTTATGGGCGTTATCGTGGATTTGGCAAATCGCGCGGGATACGAAACGGGCGCGAGGGGAGATTTGATAATCGCCGCGAGCGTGTTTGTGTGGGGCGCGGGCGCGTTCGCGCTTTTTGGGATTCGCAGGGAAGCTAGGGCGGGCGCGTTCGTGATGTTTTCGCTATTTGGCTTTTTTGTTTTTACCCTGCTTTTTGCCTTTTCAAATTTGAATTTATTTGGCGCGCCAAGCCCTATTGGCGGTGTGGAAGCGGCGTTTTTTAGCGCCGCGTTTATGCTCTTTGCTGTGATTTATGCGGTGAGCGGGGGCGAGAGCGGCGATACGCATAAATTCGCGCTTGCGACCATTATTTTGCTGGCTCTTGGCGCGCTTAGCGTTTTTGCGCCACATTTTGGTTTATCGTCTCGTCTAGTGGCGATTTTTCCATTTTTTGCGGGGGTTTTACTAGCCGCCGAGCTTGCTCCTAGAGCCAAAAAACTTGTAATCAAATTTGAATTAGTCGCCGCGATTTTTTTCGCGCTATTTTCGGCTCTTTTTTTACTCGCGGCTTTTGGCGTGGGCGGCGCGAAAACCTTAAGCGCGGTCGAGATTTCAAATTTGAACTTAGAAGCGGCGTTTTACTTGGGTGCTCCGGCGATTGCGGGACTTTTGCTCTTCCTTACTCCGCGCGCGGTTTCTAGAGCCGTGTATTCGAAGGGGCTCGCGCTTTTTAGCCTTTACGCGCTAAGTTTTGGCGCGGCGCTCAAACTCGCGCAGTTTGGATTAAATATTTTTGGCGCGGAGAATAATTACGCGGGGCTGTTTGCCGCGTCTTTTACGCTTCTTGGGCTTCTCGCGCTCTGCTTTAATCTGCTAAAATCCCTAGGCGCTAAAAAAATCCTTCGCGAGCCGGCTCAGACTTTCGAGTAATGAAAAACGTCATACTGTTCGCGCTTGTTATCGTCTCGCTCATAGGGTTTGTGGCGTGGATGATAACTTTCATGGCAAAAGAGCCCGGCGTCTATGAGAAATACAACGACTTTGGCGGAGGCGTGCACTCGGTGAGACAGCGCGACTTAGAAGAGGGCAAGCGAGTGTTTTTGGGGCAGTGTTCGCCCTGCCACGAAAGGAACGGCGCGGCTAAAATACCGGGCGCGGCCAACTTAAATATCTGGGGTAGCGAAAAAGCCATAGAAGACGTGATTTTAAAAGGTTCGCAAGGTATGAATTACGGCGCGGTCGCCATGCCCGCGGGTCTTGTCGGCGCGCACACGGCAAAAGCCATAGCCGCCTATGTCGCCAAGGAAATTTCAGCCATCAAATCTACTCGCAACGAAGCTCTCGTCGAAATCGGCAGGCGCGAGTGGGCGGCGTGCGTGGCTTGTCACGGTGAGGACGGGCGCGGGCTTGACGGGCTGGCTCCGGACCTTACGAAATATGGTTCGGAAAGCTTCGTGATAGAAGCGATGAAACGCGGTAAAAACGATATGCCAAGCTTCGAAGGCGCACTAAAAAAGAGCGAGGAAAACGCTCTGGCAAAATACATTATTTCGCTCTCAAAGAGCGACGGGGAGGATAAAAATGGCGGACAATCAAAATAGAAGCGTCTCGCGCGGGCTCGCGATTTTCGCTCTCGCTCTCGCGCTCGTCATGGCGCTTGCGCTCGCGTGGGTGAAGTTTAAGGCTCAAATTTGAAATCAAATTTGAATAATTCAAATTTGAAATTGATAAGCTCGGTCCGCAAGGACGGGCTTCGCTCGTCTGCGCAATAAAATGAAAGCGGTGGTTTTTAGCACTCGCAGGAATATCCGCGAGTTTTTGGCGGGGTTTGCGGGCAGAGGCGAGTTACCGCCTAAGACCTATGAAATAGGCGAGTTTTTAGAAAGCCTTGTTTTCGTGCCAAATCTCAAAAAAGCGAGCGAAGAGGCCAAATTTTTGCTTATGCGTCGCGCCGCGCGAGAGGTCGAGGGGGCGGCGAGTGCGTTAAAAATCCCAAACGAGTTTTTCGCGTTTTTAAAAAGTAGCGAGTATCTTTTCGCGTTTTTTCGGGAGCTTGCGCGCGAGGGTGTGAGCGTGGAAGAGCTTGAGCTAGCCGATACTTACGACGAGTTTGGCGAGCATTTAAAGATATTAAAAGAACTTCGCGAAGCCTATTTGCGCCGCCTAGAAAACGCGGGATTTTACGACGAAATCAGTATTTGCGAGCGTTACGAATTAAACGAAGCGCGCGTAAAAGAATTCTCGCAAATCCGCATAAAAATAGACGGAATCCCTTCAAATTTCGAGTGGAAAATTATCTCTCACGCCGCCGCTTTAACTAGCGTCGTTTTGGAATTTCGCGCGAGTTTCTACAATGAAAAAGTCGTGAGAAAAATAAGCGAGCTTAGCGGACAAAAATTTGATTTGGGCTTTGATTACGAAGTCGATTTGTCATCTAGGAGCGTGACCAGGCGCGAGGCGACGCGAGGCGACAAAAAAATCAAACTTCGCGGATTTAGCTCGAGAAGTTTGCAATGCGCTTTTATTTTTGACGAGATTTCTCGTTTCGCAAGAGCCGGCATATCGCCCGAGCGCATCGCCGTCGTGCTTCCCGACGAAGACTTTGCCGAGATTTTGCGAAATGCGGACAAAGGCAATATGCTAAACTTCGCCAAAGGCGCGAGCGTGGCAAAAACGGGGGAGTTCGCCAAATTTCGCGCGATCAAATCCGCGCTCGATAGTGGCGCGATCTACGTTTACGACGAAAATTATTTGGAAAAAAGCCCCACGCTAGAACGCGACCTCGCCGCTCTTAATTATTTCAAATTTGAAAGCGATTTTTACCGCGACCTCGCCGCCAAATGTAACGCGCCTTTCAAATTTGAATATTTCGAGGACGCGGCGCTAAAAATATTCGAGGGAGAAGTAAAAAAACTCGTCCAAAAGGAGCTTTTTTCGCTAAAAGAACTGTTAAAAGGCGAGCAAATCCCGCTAAAAGAAGCGTTCGCGATTTTGGAGCGAAATTTGAGCTCTCTCGCGCTTCCTCACGCCGGAGGCGGCAAGGTCACGGTCGTGGGATTGCTAGAAAGCCGCGGCTCAAAGTTTGAGGGCGTGATAATCCCTGATTTTAGCGATGATTTCGTGCCGTGCAGAAGCCCCAAAGAGATGTTTCTAAACTCGCAAGTTCGCGCTCGCGCCGGGCTTATCAGCCACAAAGAGCGCGAAAATTTGCAAAGGTTTTATTATTCAAATTTGATTTTGCAAGCCAAGATGGCGAGCGTCTGCTACGAGCAAAGCGAGCAAAGTTTTTGCTCGAGGTTTGCTCGCGAGTTTGAAGTAAGCGAGGATAACGAGTTTGGCGAGGAGGCTTACTACCGCGCCCTTTCATGCCAAAACGTCGGCGCGAGAGCGGCTAGCAATGAACCCGTGAGTAGAAAAGCCAAACATGATTTTTTCGCCACGCCGCTATCTTTTACTAAGCTTAATACTTATTTAAAAAGCCCCTTAGAATATTATTACCGCTACGTTCTTGACATAAACGAGCCGCGCGAACCCGGAGTCGCAGACGACAAGAGAGAATATGGCAACGCCTTGCACGAGGGGCTTGCGGCGTATTTTCGCGCTCATCCTTCGCATTTTGACGCGCGTGAGTTTTGGGCGGAATTTGCGGGAAAATCGCGTCTGAACCCTTTGGAGCGCGAGGTTTTGCGGCGCAAATTATTCAAATTTGAAACCGTCCAAAACGCCCATTTCGCGCGCGGCTGGCGCGTGAAGGCGTGCGAAATAGAGCTTTGCGGAGTGTTTTTTGGCGTAAAAATCAAAGGCAAAATCGATCGCATCGACGAAAACGACGCTGGCGAATTATACCTAATCGATTACAAAACCGGCTCGCCGGATGAAAAATCGCTTCAACTACCTTTTTACGAAGCTCTTTGCGAGGCGGGCGGCGTAAAAGGACGCGTGAGCGGGAGCGAGTTTTTCGACCTTGGCAAGATGAATCCCGTGTATCCTAAAAAAACCACGGAAGATTTAAAAGCCGCGCTCGAAGAGCTAAAAGCTGTGATGGCGGGCGCCAAAGGCGGCGTGATAGATTTTGGCGAGGGCGAGAGAGAAAGCTACTTTTATAAGGCGGGACTATTTACAAAAAGGAGCGCGAAATGAAAAATATCGCCCTAGAAGCGAGCGCGGGCAGTGGCAAGACTTTCGCGCTGGCGGCGCGTTATATCGCTCTCGCTCTCGCGGGCAGTCCCGTGAGGGAGATTCTCGCTATTACTTTTACCAACAAAGCCACGAGCGAAATGAAAGAGCGCATTGTAGGCACTTTCACGGCTCTTTGCGAGGGGGGCGCGCAGGCTTACCGCGAACAAATCGCCAAAAACCTTGGCTGGAGTGAAGAGAGGGTGGTCGAGGTCGCCAGAGAACGACTAGGCGCGTTTATGACGAGCGAACTCAAAATCATGACGTTTGACGCGTTTTTCACGGGGATTTTGCGTCAGTTTAGCCTAAATCTCGCTCTTATGCCCGACTTTTTGGTGGGTGAAAACGGCGTGAGCGAGTTCGTGGACGCGAGATTTGCGGCTAGCTTAGGCGAGCGCGAATTAAACGAGTTAGCCAGATATATCGCCGAGGGCGAACTAAACGTGCGACAAGCGATGAACGAGCTTGGCGAAATAGCCCAGAGAGACGTTTCAAATTTGATTTCGCAGACGTGCGAAGCCCGTTCTTGCGACGTTTCAAATTTGAAAACGCCGAGTGACGAGGGCTTGAAAACCAAATTTGAAACGCTTGTGAAAATATGGAACGACGGCGTTTTAAACGGGATTATAAAACCGCGCGCGAATTTCAAATTTGAAGTGGGCAACGAGCGCGGGATAGCTCTTGCGGAGGCGATTGCAGATAGGATTACAAAGCCTTCTTTTACCAAGGCCGCGGGCGCTTTGGGCGAGGAGTTTTGCGCTTTGTGCGACGAACTAAAACAAGGTTTGCTGGGTTTCGCGCGGGAATTTGAAAACTACAAAATAGGCTCGCTCGCAAGACTTGCCAAATCCTACAAAGCCGCTAGACTCGAGGTTTGCGGCGAATTAAACACGCTTGAGTTTGGCGACGTGTCGCGCCTAGCCCACGAGCTACTTTGCGGAGAGGATAAAATCACTCCAAACGCCCTTTATTTCAGGCTCGACGCGAGAGTGCGCGACATGCTTGTCGATGAGTTTCAAGATACGAGCGCGCGTCAGTATGAGATTTTGCGCCCCTTGCTAGACGAACTGCTTGCCGGTACCGGTCAAAACGGTGTTGGAAGCTTTTTTTACGTGGGCGATATGAAGCAAAGCATTTATAGCTGGCGCGGCGGCAAAAAAGAGCTTTTCGGGCATCTTTTGGAAAGATATCCGCAAATCGAGTTAGAGCGCCTAGATACGAACTATCGCAGCTCGCGAAATATCGTAGAGTTCGTAAATTCCACATTTGGCGCGCTTGGCGAAAAAAGCGAGATTTACGAAAATTACGCCAAAAATCCTCAAAAACCTAGAGACGGTGTGGAGGAAGGTTACGTCGAGGTTTGCGAGTTCAAATTTGAAAAGGACGCCGAGGATGGGAACGAGGATTTTTACCGCGTTTTGTTAGAAAAAGTGGATTTTATGGTGAAAAATGGTGCGCGCGAGAGCGATATAGCCGTGCTTTGCTGGCAAAACTCAGATATCGACAAAATCAAAGAACGCCTCGAGGCGAGCGGTCATAGAGTCGCTAGTCGCACCGAAAATCTGCTCATCAACGTTCCTGAGATAAAAATGACGCTAGATTTCGTCAAATACGCGCTTTTTGGCGACGCGGCGTGGGCGCGGGACATCGCCGAATATCGTGATTCAAATTTGAAATATAGCGAGGAAACCGAAAATTTAGTCCGTGAAGCGGAGCTTTCACGCGAAGCGCGGGGTTCTCTCGGCGCGAGCCCCGAGCGCAAAGGCGGGCTTTGCTCGCCCGCGAAATCAAATTTGGAAATTCGCCCCGTCGTCGAAATCCTAAAATACGCCGCCGCGAGCCTAAATCTCGATATTTACGATAAAAACCTCATGAAGCTTTATGAGCTGGGCGCGAAGAGCAAGGATATTTTTGACTTTATTTTTAGCGTGCGAAAGTGCGATGAAAAGGCGCTCGACTACGCGAGCGAGGGTCTAACCGTGATGACCGTACATAAAAGCAAGGGGCTGGGATTTCCTCACGTGATAGTTTGCGACCGCTTGGGAAAAGATAGACCCGATGCGGGCAAGCTTATAAGCGATTTTGACGTAAAAAGCGAACGCTATGTTTTGCGCTACAAAAGCAAGGTTTTGGCGGCATTTGACGAGGATTATAAGCGACTTTTGGCGAGTTTGGACGAGTCCGAGCGCGACGAAATCTACAATAAACTCTACGTCGCCCTCACGCGTGCGGCGAAAAATATGATAATCGTCGCATGCGAGGGCGCGGACGGCAACCAAAAGTCTTATTTTAGACCTTTTGGCAAAGAACAAAACGAGTATTTAAATTTGAATAATTTCGCAAAAGGCGAGTTTATCCCCAGCGACGCTCCCGCCGCACCCGGTTCAAATTTGAAATCAAATTTGAGCTACCTACCTCCTTTTGAAAAAATCGGAGCGCAAGAAATAAGCGCGGAAAAAGAAGAAGAAAGCCCGGATTACGGCGCGATTTGCTTTGGAAACGCGCTTCACTATTTGCTCGAAATGACTAGCGAATTTAGCGCCCCGGGCGTGGAAAAAGCGTGGCGCGTAGCGACAAACAAATATGGCGCGCTGCTAGGCGAGAGCGCGCTGGAAGATATCAAGGCTCGCGCTCTAGCACTCGCGTTAAACGCGGATTTTCAAGCGACGCTGGAGGGCAGGGAAATATTTAAAGAGCAAGAAATCGTTTTAGAAAACGGCGCTATTAATCGTCTAGATTTACTTTGCGTGGGAAAAAGCGAAATCACGGTCGTCGATTATAAAAGCGGCTCGCCAAAAGAAGAACACAAAGAGCAAGTAAGAGGCTATATGAGGGAGCTCGCGAAAGTCTACGCGGGGCGCGAAATTTCGGGCAAAATCGCATACTTAAGCGGGAACGGCGCGAAAATCGTAAAAGTTGATTAAATTTGGCTTAAATTAAGCTCTATTTAAGGCGTTTTGGCTATAATCGCGTTTCTAAACCAATCAAAAGGCATAATTATGACAAATATAACTAAGCCAAACGAAGTAAAACGCGACTGGATCGTTCTCGACGCAGAGGGCGAGAGATTTGGTAGATTGCTTACTAAAGCCGCCGTTTTGCTAAGAGGCAAACACAAACCTGGCTACACTCCAAACGTCGATTGCGGCGATTACGTCGTCATTATCAACGCTAGCAAAGCCGTCGTTACGGGCGCAAACAAAGCCGAAGACAAACTCTATCACAGATATTCGGGTTATTTTGGAAGCGTAAAGAGCGAAAAATTCGGCGATCTTCTCGCAAATAAACCAGAAAAGCTCTATCGTCTAGCGATGCGCGGTATGCTTCCTAAGACCAAACTAGGCAGAGCGATGATTAAAAAGCTCAAAGTTTACGCGGGCAGCGAACACCCACACACCGCTCAAATAGCTAAAGAAGGAAAATAACAATGGCAACAACTTACGCTACAGGTAAAAGAAAAACCGCGGTTGCAAAAGTCTGGGTGAAACCGGGCAGCGGTAAAATCGTGGTAAACGGTATGGATCTAAACACTTGGCTAGGCGGTCACGAGGCGATTAAACTCAAAGTCGTTCAACCGTTGCTAGTTACTAAACAAGAAACGTCTATGGATATTAAGGCCGAAACTCTAGGCGGCGGATATTCCGCTCAAGCAGAAGCTCTTAGACACGGCATTTCAAGGGCGCTTGCCGCAATGGATGCTGATTTTAGGGCGATTCTAAAACCTGAAGGTCTTCTTACACGCGATAGCCGCGTTGTCGAGCGTAAAAAATACGGTCGCCGCAAAGCGCGCAGAAGCCCACAATTCTCTAAGAGATAATTTTTCCGATTGCGTTTCAAATTTGATTTCTTTGATTTCAAATTTGAATGCTTTTATGGGCTGTTTAATAAAAAAATTATTTTTTTAGTGCTAAAATTAAATAATTTCTTGAAAGGATTTGATTATGAAAAAAATTGCTTTAGCGGTTTGTGCCGCAAGTGCGCTTTTCGGCGCTAGCGCGTATAACTACGAATTTACTCCGGTCGCGGGCTACGCGCATTCAGCTGGTCGAGGTCTTAATAGCGAAGGCTTCATCGGTCTAAGAATCGCTCGCAACATCGACGCCACTCTTCTTAGCCAAGTCGAGCTCGGTTTTGACTACTCTCCAAGTGTAGGTATCAAATACGAAGGCAAAAACACTGATATCGAAAGATATTATGCCAACCTTATTAAAGGCTTTGACGTAACCAATTGGCTAAACATCTATGGTTTACTAGGTCTTGGTTACGAGCACCTTGGCGAGCGCACAGATGGCGCTAAAAGAGATTCCGGATTTGCGCAAGCAGGTCTTGGTTTCAAATTCCCTGTAACCGACAACTTCGCGCTTAAATTAGAAGCTAGAGATTTGTTGAATTTCCACCACGGTAGACACACTCAAATGTATACCCTAGGCTTTGCCGTATCTTTCGATAAAAAAGAAAAAGAAATGGCCCCAGCCCCAGCTCCGGTAGCTCCGGTAATCGGCGATGAAGACGGCGACGGCGTCCTAGACGACAAGGATCGCTGCCCGGGCACACCAAAAGGCGTAGTTGTAGATGAATATGGCTGCGAGCACGTTATCAGACTTGATCTTGCGGCTCTTTTCGCATTCGATAGCGCAAAAGTTACTCCTGAATACGAGCACAGAATCGACGAGGTCGCCCGTGTGCTAGTTAAAAACCCTAACTACAAAGTAATTCTAGAGGGTAACACAGATAGCACCGGTCCAGCCGAATACAACAAAAAACTATCTCTAAAAAGAGCTAACGCGGTTGCCGCAGTTCTTGAAAAACAAGGCGTAAGTAAAGATAGAATCACTACAGTCGGTCTTGGTAAAGATAATCCTGTAGCTTCTAACGCAACAAAAGAAGGCCGCGCTAAGAATCGCCGCGTCGACGCTAAATTCAGAAAATAATGAATTTAGACTTTCTCGATAAAATCGAGTATATGCGCATACTCGCCCTTTGTGGCGAGTATGCCCTCAAATTTGTAATTTCCCTTATTATTTTCTTTGTGGGCAAGTGGCTCGCTGAAAAAATCACACAAGTTTTTGAAAAAATCGTTTCCAAAACAAAAATAGACAAGATGCTTTCGGTATTTTTGGTAAATGCCGTAAAAACCATGTTGCTTATCTTTGTCATCATCGCCGCGCTTTCAAATTTAGGTATAGAGACGACCTCTTTCGTAGCCGTCTTGGGCGCGATGGGACTTGCCGTGGGTATGGCGTTTAAGGATACCTTCGGCAACATAGGCGCGGGCGTGCTCATTATATTTTTCAAGCCATTTAGACTGGGCGATTTTGTCGAAATCGGAGGTATGAGTGGTTTTGTGCGCGAACTAAATCTATTTAGCACCTATATCGTAACACGCGATTTCCGCACTATTATTATCCCAAATTCTCAGGTCATCGCCGCAAAAATCATCAATTATTCGCTCCAAAACAAGCGTCGCGTGGATCTTGTTTTTTCCATTGATTACGGCGACGATATACGCAAGGCGCGCTCTATTATTCTAGATCTTGCCGCCAAAAATCCGCTTATTCTTACGGGCGAGCGAAATTCTGCCGAAAAGCCTTTCGTAGGCGTGCTCACTTTGAACGATAGTAGCGTGGATTTGGCCGCGCGCTTTTGGGTGCGCACGGAGGACTATTGGAGCGTGTATCACGGTATGCTAGAGGCCGTCAAATACGCTTTTGACGAAAACGGCATAACTATACCGTTCCCACAAGTGGTGGAGCACCGCAGTTACATAGGAGAAAACAATGCAAAAACCCTCCCTGCTGTTTGATTTAGACGGCACGCTGATTAACTCGACCGCCTCTATCGTGAGGGGATTTCACGCCGCGCTTGAGCGATTTGGTTTGCCTCGCGCCGAGCCTAGCGAGATATGTTCGCATATTGGACATCCGCTCGAAGTTATGTTTGCCCGCCTCGGTGCGCCAGAGGAGCTTATTTCAAATTTGATTGCGGAATACAAAAAAAACTATCTCGCTACTTTTCTTGACGATACCGTACTTTTACCGGGCGCCAGCGAGGCGCTTGCGCTTGCGGCGAGTTTTGCCGACGTGGGCGTCGTTACTACGAAAACTTCGCGATTTTCTCGCGTCTTGCTAGAAAAAATGGACGTCGCCAAATACCTCGGCGTCATCATCGGGCGCGACGACGTAGAAAGACCAAAACCTGACGCCGAGCCGATTTTGAAAGCACTTGCCGCCCTTGGCAAAGACAAAGTTGACGCCTTCATGATAGGCGACACTCCAATGGACGCACTCGCCGCCAAAAACGCGGGGATAATTTCCGTGGGCGTTAGCTGCGGTTACGTGGACGCGCAGACTCTTCGTCCGCACTGCTCGCGCATTTGTGAAAGCGCTCTTGTAGCGGTCGAATACGTCAAGTCAAATTTGAATTAGCCGCGCGATTTCTTTGCTTTGACCTAAGCGATAAAGCGCGAAATCGTATTTGATCGGATCTAGCGGGTCAAATTTGCGCAGATTTTCCGTGATTTCGAGCGCGGCTTTGAAATCATAACTCTTGCGCGAACACAGTCCGAGAGCTAGCGAAACCTTGTGTGTGTGAGTGTCGAGCGGCAAAATCAGCGCGGATTTTGGCACGCGCGTAAAGAGCCCAAGATCGATATCCGTGTCGCGAATGCACCATCTAAGCCACATATTGTAGCGTTTATACGGGCTTTTTGGCTCATTCTCGAACCCACTCCCAAAGAAAAACTCATATCCACTCGAGCGGTATGGGTTTAGCTCGTAAATCCTAGCAATGAGCGCGTTTATACCGTCTTCCACGCGTCCTCTTTTTTCAAACCCACGAGCGACGATTTCCTCCACGTTTTCGCCCTTTAATCTTTTGGCGGTTATGAAAATCTCGCTTACGTCGCGGGTGTTTTGGAAGCGGTAAATCAAATTTGAATCCGTGATTTCGCGCCCGATTTGCTCTTCGCTCGCTTTTAGCAAATCAAAATCAAGGCGGCGCAAAAACTTCACGATTTGGGCGGCGTTGCCGTAAGCAAAAAGCGCGCAAAGTAGGCAAATAACGGGGTCGCGGTATTCGCGGGCGACTTGCAACGGATCGGGTGCGGAGCTCAAATTTGAAAGGGTGTTTTTGGAGATTAATTGCTCGTCAAGAAGTTGTTTTAAATTTGAAGGCTCTAGTGCGGATTTCAAATTTGATTTATCTTTTTTCAAATTTGAATCCGCCTAGGCTCGCTATTTCATCGCTAAAAGCGCGTCTAGCATTTCGTCAACGGTAGTGATGACCTTAGCGGCGGCCGCGTAGCTTGATTGAAACTGAATGAGGTTGGTAAGCTCCTCGTCTAGGTTCACGCCGCTGACGCTTTGATATTCTTGATAGACGTTATTATATAGCGCTTCGTTGGTCGCGTGTTTGTTGCTCACGCTCTCGGTGACGCTTGCCATGTAGGTCGTAAAATACCTGTAATACCCACTTGTAGTGGCGGTTTGCGAGCCGTTGTGTGAAGAAACGAACTCTATGTCGGTGTTTTGCGAATTTACGATGGCGTTTGCCATGGAGTTGTCGCCGGCAACCGGCGTTTTGCCGCCGATAATGAGAGAACTATCGTTTTTGATTTCGGAGGTTACGCTGATATTTCCGGCATTTGTGCCCGCTAAAAATTTGCCAAGTCCTAGCGCGCCCGGAACGTTTGTGCCGTGGTCTTCGATAGAAATGTAATACTCGCCGTCTGCAAACTTTGGCGTGATATTGAAGTGTCCCTCTTGGCTCTTACTGTCATAACTAAACGACGCCAGAAAATAATCATCCACGTCGTTGATGAAGTTGTTGTCTTTATTGTCGTCAGTGTTGGAGTTGAAGTCGTCTACGAGCGAGTTGCCTTGTCTGGTGTCGTCTAGCGTAGTGGAAGGATTGACGCTTAGATCCTTGCTCGCCATAAGGGTGCCGTTTTTGTCGTAAACATTTACGGTAAAAGTGCCGTTTTTGATACTGTGGTCGAAGTCTTGCAGGGTCGTGGCGGCTTTTGCTTCGGGTAGAGCGTCGCTGGCTAGGGACTTGTGTGCGCCACTAGCGTAGATATTGTTGGTTTGGATGACGAGCGTGCGCGCGAAAGTGTCGAGCATGTCTTTGAAATCGCTCAAAATACCGTCTTTCATATATCCGTCCGAGCCTCGCGTGCGTCCCCGTAAGTCTAGCATCGCGCCTAGCTCGCCGCTCGTGATTTTGCTCGACATATCAATGCGAGTTTCGTCGTTAAGCTCGTAAAAAATCGTGCCGTAGCCGTATTGGCTCGTACCCGCGTCAAATTTGATTTCGTGGAAGTTGCCGCCCTCGATGAGGGTCACGCCGTTGATGTTGAGGTTATAGTTCATACCTTGGTCGGTGATTGTCGCGTCGGCAAACGAACTATTGCTAAGGTCGTCTTTGAAAGTCGTGATGTTAGCCATTTTTGCCAGACGCAATTCGAGTTGATCGCGTTTGTCGCGCAAATCGTTGGCTTGGGTTTTGTTGTTGGCTTCGACTTTGGCGAGCTCTTTGTTGATTTGCGCGATTTGCTTGCCTATCGAGTTTAATTCGTCGACGAGGTTGGCGATTTGGTCGTTTACCATATCCATGGTTTTTTGGAGATTATTGGAAGTCGAGTTTATATTGTCCGTTAAAATATTCGCCGCGCTCAGTAAGGTTGTTTTTTGAGCCGCCTCGTTAGGATTGGAGGCAAAATCGTTCCACGCGTCGTAGTATTTTTGGAGGTTGTCTAAAATGCCCGCATCGTCAAGGTCGGGAAAATAGCTCACCACTTCTTGCAAAATCGTTTGCTCGTAGCTCGTTTTTTGCGAGTTGGAATACGCGCTTTTTAGTCCATTGAAGACAAATTCGTCGTGGATGCGAACGACGGTTTCGATTTTGGTGCCCGTGCCGATGGAGCCCGGAATCGTATCGAGTGCAAGGGCCGATTTTTGCACCGCTCTTTGGCGCGTGTAGCCCTCGGTGTTTACGTTAGTGACGTTTTGACCGGTTACTGAAATTTGAATTTGCGCGGCGCTTAGCCCGGTCGAACCGATATGGAGAGAATCAAAAATTCCCATGGCTAAATCCTCGCTTTATAAAAGTCTTTCGCGCTAGTTTTTCGCGCGTTGGCAGAGTATTCGTTGGCTTCCGGTTTGCCTAGCATTTGCGAAACCAGCGAATCATAAAAGTCCTTGACTACGATGACGCTTTTAGCGTATTGTTTGTTGGCTTTTTTAAGATCTTGCAAGGCGGCGCGAAGTTCGCTAAGTTTGGCTCTGGTTTCACCGCTTAGCAAGTCGCCGAGATTTTTGCCCGCGTTTTCTTTGGCGAGTTTGACAAGCTCGGCGTCCAAAGCGCGTTTGGTTGTTTCAAACTCGCTTATGAGCGCGTCTTTTTGCTTTGTATGCTCGTCGAGTTCGCTTGCGTCGGCTTTGCGAATATTTTCTATGTCTTTGTTTGTGATGGCGGTCAGCTTTTTGAGCTCGCCTATCGCCTCGTCAAGATACTTATTTACCATTTCCTTCTCCTTGCCTTAGATTAACTCCTCGGCGATTTTCTTGGCTAAAGAATCAAGGTCTAGCTTGTAACTGCCTTCTTTTATTTGGCGCGCCAAAGCCTCGACCTTACTCTCTCGCGGCTCGCTCGCCGCTTGGCTAGTCGCTCTAGCGGGGGCGGAGTTTTTGGCTAGTCCGCTACTTGCAAGCGCGCCGCTAAATCCTACCGAACTTACCATGGTTTATCCTTTCAAAAGTATTTTTTCAGAATACTATATCGGATAAATTTTAAATTTATTTAGCCCTTTCGAGCAAAAAATTGTATAAAATTTCAGAAAATCCGAAATTTCCGGCTAAATTCTCGCTCATCGCCTCGTTATACATGGATTTGTAGATTTTATCTCCGGCGTCTTTTGGGAAGAGCGAGTTTTTATCGTCTTCGCCTAGCGCGAGATCCAAAACCTCTTTTAGCATAAACGCTTCAAAAGCGTCGGTCTGCTCTTTGAGCGCGGCTTTTTGCGCGTCGCTCAAATTTGAATTATCCGCCCCGGCTAGCGCGATTCGCGCGGAGCTTAAGTTTGGATGAGAGTTCAAATTTGAACCGTTCAAATTTGAAATATTCGCGCCTTTATTCAAATTTGAAATACTATTCAAATTTGATTTTAGCTTGCTCGCGGCGGCGTTTGCGTAAGTCTCAATCGCGCCGTTCATAGTCGCGTCTATATTCATCATATCACCTCCACCGGTACGTGAATCGCGCCGGCGCGTTTGAGATTTTCTAGTATGGCGATAATCTCTTTTGGCGACGCGCCAAGTTTATTAAGGGCGCGCGCGACGTTTGCCACGGTCGTTTTTTCTTTGGCGATATTGACGACGTTCGTGCCCACGTTCACCGACATTTGATCGCCTATGTCGATGAGATTAGGCGTCGGATTTTCGGGATCTTGAGGCGCGTAGCTGTTTGGCTCGATTTTGAGCGTGATTTTGCCATGGCTGATTATCGTAGGATCGACCGTGACGTCTATGCCGCTGACGATAGTGCCCGTGCGCTCGTCGATGACGACTTTGGAAGCGGGGCGATAGTCCATATCCATATCAAGCACGCTAGCGACGAAATCGACCATACTCACGCCCGCGGGCTTTGCGACTCTGAGGGTGCGCGGATCTACCGCCGTGGTAGAGTTGCGGTAGCGCGAGTTTATTGTGTTTTGCACTTTTTTGGCGGTTTCAAAAGACGAGTTTTTGAGGCTTAGATTGATATGCGTCATCGAGGCAAAGTCATAAGTGACTTCGCGCTCGACTATCGCGCCTTCCATTATCGTGCCCACGGTCGGGTGATTGCCGCCTTTGCCCACGCTACCGCCGAGTCCGAGCGCGCCTTGGGCGAGGGCGTAGATGTCGCCGTCGACGCCTTTTAGCGCGGTGAGAAGTAGCGTGCCGCCCATGAGAGATTTCGCGTCGCCGATAGCGCTGACCGTGACGTCGAGTTGGTCGCCTTGGCGCGCGAACGCGGGGAGCTTAGCCGTAACTATTACGGCGGCGGTGTTTTTGGATTTGATATCGTCGGGGTTGATCTTGACGTTTACGGTTTGAAGCATGTTGGAGAGCGATTGAATGGTAAATTTGCTACTTGAGCCGTCTCCGCTACCGTTGAGCCCCACTACGAGACCGTAGCCTATGAGCTGGTTGTCGCGCACGCCGATGACGCTAGCGACGTCTTTTATCTGCGTGGCGATAGTGCTCGCGACGAACGCCGTCAAAAGCGCGGTAAATCTAAAAATCAAGCTCATTTTGCCCTCCTATTTATATAGGTTACAAGCAAAATGCGTTCCAAATTTGAATTAAATTACAGATTGCGGTTTATAGAACGAAAGGGTGGTCTTGCCAAATTTACGCTCTTTGAATTTAGTTAATTCAAATTTGAACTCCGGCGCGGCGTAGCTTGAAATATGCTCGATTACCACGAGAAAGATTTTTTGCGGGTCGATTTTGCCGACCATATTCCAAACTCGCTCGTAAATATCCGCAAAGCCCTCGCGAATGTCAAACGGCGGGTCGATATACAAAATCAAATTTCCATTCAAATTTGAAATTTCACTCGCGATTTGCGGGGTTAGGGCGAGTGTGTCGCCGTTGTAGACTTTCAAATTTGAAATATTCAAATTTGAAACGTTCTCGCGCAAGGTCGCAAACGCCGCGCGGTCAAGCTCGATCGCGCACGCTTCTTTCGCGCCCTCGCTTACGGCGGTTATTGCCATGAGCCCGCTACCGCCGAAAACCTCGATGAAAACCTTGCTTTTTAGCTCGTCTCTGACGCTATCAAAAAACGAGCCTTGCACGATGGATTTGGTGCCCCTAGTGGTCGCCGAACTCGGCAGAGCGATTTTGCGACCTTTCAAAAAACCGCTACCGATAGTCGTAAAAAGCCGCTTGCCGCTTTTCAAATTTGAACCGCCTCCGCGCAAATTATCTCTCGTTTCTTATTAAATTTATCAAATCAAATTTGAACTTTTCTACGAGTTTGTCGATTTTGCTTTCGAGCTCTCCGCGGTTTTTGACCAGGCGTAGATTGCGCTCGAAAGAGTTTAACGCGGCGTCTAGTCCCTCGCTCGTAAAGGGCACCGCTACATCGCTACCCAGCACGAAAATAGGTTTTTGCGAGGCTATCACGCGGTCGCAAACGATGAAATCGCAATCGCTCTTCGGGCTGATGCGCGACCCCAAAAACAGCCTCACGCTTGCGTCTAATAAAAGACAATCGCATTCCACCGCTATCTTCATTGCTCGCCTTTTTTGTCAAATTTTTCAAAAATATTAGCATATTTGGACTAATTTTTGCTTGAAACTATTAATAATTTTGAAAAATATCCGATATAATACGTAAATTTCGACAAAGGATTAGCAATGGAAGTTTTCAAAGCGGCGTCAAGCCAAATGCAAGATAGTATCTCCGCTATGGAGACTATGGCCAAGCAAAACGCGCGTGCACCGCGCTCCGTTGAGCACGCGGAGATCAAAACCGACGTGGTCAAAGATAAAAGCAACGAAGAAATTCAACAGGATATGACCGAGCGAATCAAAGAAAGCGTCGAGAAACTCAACGAAAACATGGAACGACTCGAAACTAGCGTTAGGTTTGCCTATAACGACAAGATAGACATACTCTACGTCAACGTCATAAATAGCAAAAACGGCGAGGTCATACGCCAAATCCCGGGCGAACAAGCCATCAAAATTGCCGAAACGTTTAAGGAATTAGTGGGTAATTTATTCGACCAAAAGGAGTAAGTCATGTCAAGCACAACCACAAACACGACGAGCGTGACCGTAAGTTCGGGCAGGACGTCCATACTCGGTCTCAAATCGTCTATGCTAAATCAAGACATCATCGACCAGCTAAAAGAAGCCGACGAAAAAATACAAATCAGTCCTCTAACCTCGAGACTAGAGACCAACGCTAGCAAGCAAGAGGCGATAAACACGGTTACAAGTCTCGTTAGCAACTTCAAATCTAGCTTGTCGGATCTCGTCTCAAACGCTTCTTACGAGCAACGCTCGGTCACTTCTAGCGGTAGCGGCTCTGTTACGGCTACCGTCACGGCGGGCGCCGAAATCCAGTCGATGAACGTCAAAGTAAATCAACTCGCTCAAAAAGACGTGTATCAAACGGCGGGCTTTGCGAGCACGACTTCGGCTGTCGCCGAAAACCTCGAAGGAGTCGCCAAATTTGATTTAAGCGTCGGTGGCGAGAGTTATAGTTTTGAAGTGAGTGCGAATACGACGCTGCAAGACCTAGCCGACGAAATCAACCGCAAAGCCGGCTCTAGCGTGGAAGCCAAAGTCCTAAACGTCGGCGGCGAGAATCCATATCGTCTCATCGTGCAATCCAAAGAAACGGGCACTGATAACGCTATCAAATTTAGCTATGCCGACCTTGGCGACGAAGATCAAAACAGCGAAAACGTCAATAAAGTCAATGAATTTTTCAAAGGTATGGGCTTTATGGCGGGCTTTGCCGACATTGGCACGGACGAAAACGGCGATGCCGTGGTTACGGGTAGGACGATAGGATTTGCTACTACCGAGAGTTACGCCGCGTCGCTTTTAGCGGAGACCGACGAAGAAGGCAATCGCACTTACACAGACGAAGAAATTGTGGCTATGCTAGCCCAATTCCAAAACGAATACGGCGGTTCGCAAATCCAAGCCGCGCAAAACGCGAAATTTAATTATAATGGCGTAACTATCGAGCGCGCTAGCAATACCGTTTCAAATTTGATTGACGGCGTCACGCTTAAACTAAACAAAGTAGACGACGGCAACGACAGCAGCGAGATTAACGTCACTAACAACGCCGAGGGTATCG
>ONQI01000145.1 GCA_900319915.1 uncultured Campylobacter sp. | reverse complement strand
TGAGGTGCTTTTTCATCCGTGTCTAATGCTAGAAGGCGAGCTTGACGCGGAGTTTAACAAGCCCGCGATAAACGAATTTCACGTCTCGTCAAATAGAACGTTAGAATATAAAAGCGTAAAAAGTTTGTTTTGAGCGCGGGTGGGTGGCTAATTCAAATTTGAATTAGCCAAACTCACGCCGCCTTTCAAATTTGAATTGTTTACCACTATTTCGCGCTCGGCGCTTTTCTAAAATAAATCTCTCTTTCGCCCACTTTTTCTACGAACTCCCATTGCGCGGGAACGAGTTTTTTGAGCTTATCTACTTCGTCGTATTCCGTGATGACGACGGCGTCTTTTGTGTTGTCGATATCGTCAAAGGCGATTGCCGGCATGACGTCCTTGACGTCCCAGCTGAGGCTTTTGAGTTGTCTTTCGCGCTCTTCCACGTCGTCCTTGTGAGTGAGCAGTCTTGGATAAACTCCCGTGTAATACGCTAGCGACGAGGATTCGTCGGCTTTGTAGATATAAAGAGCCGCTCCGGCTTCAAGTTTTGGCTTGATAATTTGCGCGATGTCGTAGGTCGAGCGAGTTTTGAGTATCGGCGCGGCGATAGCGAAGAGCGCGATCACGTAAAACGCCGCCGTTCCCGCCGCCAGGCGGTAGAGCAGCTTTTCGCGCGCGGCGAAGTAGCCCGCCATCCATAGCGCGATAGGAACCATATAAGGGAAAGTGTAGGTGATATATTTGGTCGCCACACTTTGGAATACCGCGAACACAATCACCGCCCACACTAACATAAATCTATCTCTTGGCGCGGTCGGCAGATGCGGCCTGGATTTTATCCATGCTCTAATCTTAGCCGGGATAAACACGAACGACCACGGCGCGAAGCCTGCGATGAAAATCACCGTATAATACCACCAAACGTTGTCTTTGGGGTGCTCGGAGACGGTGGCACGAAGGTAGTTATGCACACCCAAAAACGTATTGACAAAGTCGCTGCCATGTTCTAGATACATCGGCACGTACCACACGCCAGCCACCGCCGCACATAGCGCGAGCGCGCCCGCGATATGGATATTTAGGATTGCCTTCAAATCGCGTTGCCACAGCAAAAACAAAAATATTATGAGTCCTGGTAGCGCAAGCCCAACGGGACCCTTGGTGAGCACGGCCACGCCCGCCGCAGCCGCAGCCGCGTAGTACCAGCGGTATTTTTTCTCCGTGTAGCCGATGTAAAACGCGACAAGCGCGAACGAAACGCTCACGAACAGCGTCATATCAGTAATCACGGCATGCCCTAGATACCAAAACTCTACCGTCGTCGCAAGAATTAGCGTGGCGAAAAGCCCCGTTTTTTCGTCATACAGCTTTTTGCCCGCCCAAAACGTTAGCATCAGTCCCATCCACGACATGAGCGCGGGGAAAAGCCTCGCGGCGAAGTCGTTCACGCCAAACACCGCGAACGCCGCGATGAGTTCCCAATAAAACATAATCGGTTTGTCAAACCAGTAATTGCCGTAGATTTGCGGATACATGTAATTTCCCGCCGCGAGCATTTCGCGCGCGGTTTCGGCGTAGTTGCCCTCCACCGGGTCTGTTATAACTAAGACGTTGTTGCCTACGACGTAGAGTAGCGCCCACAGCGCGGTGATGATTAGCGTCGCTTTTTTGCTAAAACTCATTAAAATCCTTTTGTTTTTTCCGTTTTTATGAAGCGTTATTAGCGTTCAAATTTGAACTAGCGATTTTAGCGGATAAAGGCTTAAAAATCAAATTTGAATATTAAGGCGGGTTTGGCTACAATTCTCTATTCAAATTTGAAAGGCTAGGAATGATACCAAATTTCAAAGAAATGATGTTTCCGATTTTAGGATTTTTCGCGGACGGCGAAATCCATAATCGAGCCGATATTTACAATTTCGCGGCGCGCCATTTTAAGCCCTCGCAAGAGGATATGAACGTGCTCAACAAAGACGGGCAACCGACTTTCAATAATAGAGCCGACTGGGCTTTGACATACATGGCTACACTAGGCAAAGATAAATCCGAAGAGGCGCAAAAAGTATACCTGATAGATAGAGTGGAGCGCGGCAAATACAAAATCAGCGATTTAGGCGCACAGCTCGCAAAAGACGAAAAGGCTTTCAAAGAGTGGGTCGCCAAAGTTCACGGCAAAAATTTCTTTTCAAATTTGAAAGAATCGAGCGACCATTCAAATTTGAATAGCGACAACACCCCCGACGAAAGCCTTAATTCAAATTTGAACGAACTTGATAATATCGTCAAATCCGAACTCCTAGAGCGCATTTTAGATAAAGAGCCGAGATTTTTTGAATATCTCGCATTGCGCCTGCTCGAAAAAATCGGCTACGGCGTGACGCGCGGCAACCTCACCCAAAACGGCGCGGACGGCGGAATCGACGGCGTGATAGACGAGGACGCGCTAGGATTTTCCAAAATCTACATTCAAGCCAAACGCTTCGGCCGCGACGCCGTGGTATCCCGCCCCGAAATCCAAAAGTTTGTGGGCGTGCTCTCTACCAAACCTACCAAAAAAGGGCTTTTCATCACGACGGCTAGATTTAGCAAGGACGCTTGCGATTTCGTCGAGGGTTTGCAAGGCTTCGCGGTCGTTCTCATCGACGGCGAGCGACTACTAGACCTAATGCTTCGCTACAAACTAGGCGTCCAAGTGCGCGAAATCAAAGAAATATTTGCCGTCGACAACGACTTTTTCGACGAGGAAAATTATTGATTCAAATTTGAAATCGCCCGCCGTCATTGCGAGCGAGTATAACGAGCGCGGCAATCTCGCACTTGATTCAAATTTGAAACGTAGAAAAATCGCGAGGTGTGAGATTTCGCGAGGTGAGTTAATTCAAATTTGAATTGTGTAACGCTTTCAAATTTAAGATGATTTGTGGATTTAAATTTTAAAATTTCGCCGCCCCAAAAAGAGCGGACGAAATTATTCGTCGTAACTGCCGACGGAGAGAATTTTTTGCGTTCGTTTTTCGCTAATTTCTTCTAGGCTCATCGCCTCAAGCTCGTTTAGCGCTTTGACGATATACGCGCCCACGGCTTTGGCTGCGCCGTCTTTGTCGCGGTGCGCGCCCATGACCGGCTCTTCGATGACATCGTCGATGAGACCTAGCGCTTTTAGCTCGTCGGCGGTGATTTTCATCGCGCCCGTAGCGGCCTGCGTTTTGGCTGGATCACTCCACAAAATCGCCGCACAACCTTCGGGTGAAATGACTGAAAATACCGAGTTTTTCATCATTGCAAACTTATCTGCGACGCCGATAGCAAGCGCGCCGCCGCTTCCGCCTTCGCCGATAACGATAGCGATAGTGCGAGTCTTCAACGCGCTAAGCTCGAAAAGATTTCTCGCTATAGCCTCGCTTTGACCGCGTTCTTCCGCGCCTATACCCGGATACGCGCCCGGGGTGTCTATCAAAAATACTACCGGAAGTTCGAATTTTTCGGCGAGCTTCGCCACGCGAAGGGCTTTGCGGTATCCCTCCGGATGAGGCATGCCGAAGTTTCGCATGATTTTGTATTTTGTGCCGCGACCTTTTTGTTCGGCGATAAGAACGACCTTTTTGCCCGCGACATAGCCCAGATAACACACGATGGACGGATCGTCGCGATAAGCGCGGTCGCCGTGGATTTCTTTGGCGTCCGAGAGTATCGCGCGAACGTAATCTAGCGCGTAAGGGCGATCCGGGTGTCTGGCTAGGGCTAGGCGTTGGTATTCGTCTAAGTTTTTGTAGGTTTTGGCGATTTCTTTTTCAAGATTTTTGTTGAGAATGGCAACCGCCGCTTCGTCGCCTTTGATTTGCGCGTTGGCGATGTCTTCGTCGAGTTGCTTTATATTTTTCTCAAAATCCAGGTAACTAGCCATTATTTTTCCAGCTTTTTGAAAATAACAGAACCGTTCGTGCCGCCAAAGCCAAAGTTATTGCTCATGACGGCGTTCAAATTTGCTTTGCGAGCGACGTTTGGCACGTAGTCAAGGTCGCATTCTTCGTCTTTGACGAATTGGTTAATAGTAGGAGGGATAATGCCTTCTTCCATAGCCATTAGCGCGATGACGGCTTCCAATGCGCCCGCAGCGCCTAGGCAGTGACCGATTTGACCTTTGGTCGAGCTTACAGGCGGTACTTTGTCGCCAAAAACAGCTTTCAAAGCAGCGGTTTCATTTTTGTCGTTTATGCTAGTCGAAGTGC
>ONQI01000147.1 GCA_900319915.1 uncultured Campylobacter sp. | reverse complement strand
TTTTTCGGAGTTATCGAGTTTGGGAATATTTCGGCGCAGGGCGCGGAACTTAGCTTTTACAAAAATCCAAAAATTCCGCGCGTCGGCAATACGTTGATGAAAGAAGCCGTGCGCTACGCCTCGCAAAACCTGGGGCTAAAATTCCTAACCGCCACCGTAGATAAAAATAACCGCAAAGCTCGTTCTTTGCTTACTCGTAGCGGTTTTGTGGAAAACGGCGGTACGGATCAAATCTCAATGAAAAAATTTATCACAAAGGTAGAAAATGAAAAACAAATTTGAAATCCGTCTAGCCGACGCGAGCGACACCAAAAACGTTTTCGACCTATCGCAGGACAAAACCGTGCGCAAAGACTCGATTCACCGCGTCGCGTTTAGCTGGAAAGAGCACCTCAAGTGGTTTTCGTCCCGTATAAAAGCCGACGATTGTCTATTTTACGTGGCTTACGAGGAGGATAATTTCCTAGGCTACGTGCGCTTAGACCGTGAAAAAGAGTTTTGGAACGTATCGATTCATATCAAACCAAGCGAGCGGGGGCGCGGTATCGCTAAGGAGTTTTTGTTTGAAGTGCGTCGCCAAAACCGCGACAAAAAACTCTCCGCTCTCATCAAAAACTCAAACGAAGATATTTACGCGCTATTTTTGCGTAGCGATTTCAAATTTGACGGTTTCAAATATGTTGATGGTGAAAAATACCGCAAAATGAAGTTATTCCCTAAGAACGTCATTGTTATTAGCGACGAGGTATTTAAAGGCGGTGTTTTATACGAGCGTCAAGACGTCGTATATATCGAAGAAAACGACGAATTGGCACCTGAAAATCTTTTTCGCATCAACCCCAAGTTTGTCTTTTTTGCTTATTGGTCGTATAAAATTCCCAAAGGAATCTGCGAAAATTTTGACTGCGTAGTCTTTACCGTAGACGACGTGCCGTTTGGCGAAAGCTCATTCTCAAACCTAATACAAAGTGACGCGAAGCAAATAAAAATCAGCGCTATCGGGAATTTTGGCAGAGCGAGCGCGAGCGAATACGCCGTAAAATATCTTGACATTTCACGCGGAGACGAATCGCAAATTTGCAAACGCACCGAGAAAATTATCGCAAAAATCATCAACGAGCTCATCGCGGGCATAGACGCCGCCGGTCAAAAATCCGGCCCAAAAAGTAAAAAAGAGCGCAAAAAAGAGCCCCAAAGCAACCTTGACGAAATCATGAACGTCGGGCAAATCTTCGAATCCATCAAGGCATGTGAAGAAAGTGGTAAACGCGCGTTTTTGCAAAACGGTAATATCAAATTTGAGTTTAATTCAGCCAAAATGAAAGACGGAAAGCTAACGGCAAAAGTAGAAATAAGAGAAGTTTGAGCGGTTTTGGATATTCAAATTTGAAACGACGCGCTCGTTAGTCGTTCGCGCCGTTTTTAAATTTGATTTGTCGCTCGCCAAGCGCTAATTCAAATTTAGAAAATCAATAAGGTAAAATCAAATGAAGATAGTTTTTATGGGCACCCCGGAATATGCGGTCAAGATTTTGGCGGCTCTTGCCGGCAAGCACGAGATTCTCGCTGTTTTCACTCAACCCGATAAACCCGCGGGGCGCAAAAATATCCTCACGCCGCCCGCCGTAAAATCATACGCGCTTTCAAATTTGAATAGCGTGCCTATTTTTCAGCCCTCTACTTTAAAAGGCGGTGCGGCGGCTCGCGAGATAGCGGTCCTCAAACCCGATTTTATCGTGGTCGCAGCGTATGGACAGATCTTGCCAAAGGAGATTTTGGACATCGCGCCTTGTATCAATCTGCACGCTTCGGTTTTGCCAAAATACCGCGGTGCCAGCCCGATTCAAGAGGCGATTTTAGCCGGTGAAGATTATACGGGCGTGACGGCTATGCAAATGGGCGAGGGGCTAGACGACGGCGATATGCTGGCGTTTTGTGTTTCAAATTTGAAAGGCAAAGCCGCTCCCGAGGTTTTTGACGAACTTGGCGATATGGCGGCCGCGCTCGCGCTCAAAACACTAGCAAACTACGATAAAATCGCGCCCGTAGCGCAAATCCACGCAGCCGCGACCAAATGCAAAAAAATCAAAAAAGAGCATGGATTAGTCAAATTTGAAATGAGCGCCGAGCAAATAGAGCGCAAATTTCTTGCTTACAAAGATTGGCCCAGCGTGCATTTAGAGAGCGGCACGAAGCTACTTGAACTCGAAGTTTCAAATTTGAACGGCGAGCCCGGCGAAATCCTAGAAGCGGGTGGCGCGCTCGTCGTCGCGTGCGGCGATAAAGCCATAGCGATAAAAACTCTGCAAGATCCCGGCAAAAAGCCTCTTGCGGCGCGCGAATACATAAACGGCAAAAGGCTAAAAGTTGGTGATAAGTTTTGTTGAAAACTGCGAAAGCACGCAAAAAGAGCTCGTGGAGGCCGTCCGAGAAGGCGCGGTAATTCCGCCTTCCGCGCTAGTCGCCGGGGCGCAGAGCGCGGGTATGGGGAGCCGTGGCAACGAATGGAGTAGCGAGCCGGGAAATCTATATTTTAGCTTTTGCGTGGACGAGAGCGACCTGCCAAGCGACCTGCCAACGAGCTCGGCTAGCATTTATTTTGCTTTTTTGATGTGTGAGTACTTGCGTGAGCGAGGTTCAAATTTATGGTTAAAATGGCCCAATGATTTTTATCTGGGCGAGAAAAAAATCGGCGGCGTCATCACGACCAAACTAAAAGGCGTTTATATTTGCGGAATGGGAATAAATTTGAAATTTGCTCCGCCAAACGCCGATATTTTAGACATCGAGGCTACGCCAAATGACCTTGTGAGCGGCTTTTGCGACCGCCTCGAGCAAAAAATCTCATGGAAGCAAATTTTTAGCAAATTTTTGGTAGAATTCGAAAAATCACGAATTTACGGCGTTCATAACGGAGATGAGATTATAGGCTTATCAAACGCCGCGCTATCGGACGACGGTTCTATAATAATCAACGGAAAAAAGGTGTATTCAAACAGATGAGTGAAGTAATAACTATCGCCAATCAAAAAGGCGGCGTGGGTAAAACGACCACGGCCGTAAATCTCGCCGCCTCGCTCGCCGTAGCCGAGAAGCGCGTGCTACTAATAGACGTTGATCCACAGGCGAACGCGACCACATATCTGCGTCTAAGCGGAGCGAACGAATCAAATATTTATCACGTTTTCACAGATAAAAAAAGCCTGCGCGATATCATAGTAAAAACGCAAATTCGCACCCTCGACCTAGCACCCGCAAGCATCAAATTAGTAGATATCGAGCAAGAGTTCGGAGGCGACGATAAGGATTATAGAGTCGTTTTAAAGCGCAAAATCGAGGAGTTGGAAGGCGAATATGATTTCATTATAATAGACACACCCCCGACGCTTGGAAGTCTCACCATAAACGCTCTAAGTGCGAGCGACAGCGTGATTATTCCGATTCAGTGCGAATATTTGCCGATGGAGGGTTTGGCACAAATTTTAAACACCATAAAATACGTCAAAAAAATGCTTAATCATAAACTTACTATCAGAGGTTTCATACCTACAATGTATAGTTCGCAAATAAACCTTGCAAAGGAAGTCCTAGCCGACCTCAAAAAGCATTTTTCCGCTAAACTTTTCAAGCAAAAGAGCGGAGATTTTATCGTCATTCCTCGCAACGTCAAACTTGCTGAAAGCCCAAGTTTTGGCAAGCCGGTGATACTTTATGACGTTAAATCAAGCGGTAGCCAAGCCTACCAAAATCTCGCCCACGCGGTAATAGGATAAGAAATGGCGTTAGGAAGAAAAATGGACGACATCGTCAAAATGAAACACGTTTTAGACGGTATCGCGGATGAATTTGATGAAATCGAGCATCCGGAATTAGTAGAAGAAATTAGCGTGGAAAAAATCAGCGCAAACCCTTTTCAACCACGCAAAAATTTTAATGAAGCTTCTCTTGCTGAACTTAGTGAAAGCATAGCCGCGCACGGGCTTTTGCAGCCAATTGTCGTAATAAAAAAAGGTGCCGGGTATATGTTGATCGCCGGCGAACGTCGCTTGAGAGCTACAAAAATGCTAGGTGGCGAGACTATCAGAGCTATCGTTGCAGACCTTGGCGAACAAAACCTGCGAGAACTAGCTCTTATTGAAAATATTCAACGCGAAGATCTCAGTCCTATCGAGTTAGCCGAAGCCTACAAGGAGCTCATTAAAGAACATGGCATCACCCAAGAAGAGCTAGCTTCTATCATCAAAAAATCCCGTGTGCAAATCACCAATACGCTGAGACTATTGACTCTTGGCGAAGATACGAGGCGACTTATAAACGAAGGCAAGCTTTCGCAAGGGCACGCCAAAGTTATCGTGGGGCTCGATGCAAACGATGAAAAAACCGTGGTCGATACGGTTGTCGGTCAAAAACTCACCGTCCGCGACACGGAGAATTTAATTAGGCGTATAAAAAACAAAAAAGACGATTTTAAAGAATTAGACTCAAATTTGAACACACTTAAAGTTATTTTTTCGAATTTGGGCGTGGATTGTAAAATTAGCGGCAATAAATGTATGCTTAGTTTTAAAAATTCAAAAGAAATTTCAAATTTGAATGAGAAATTGAAAAAAATTCAGTAAATTTTAGTATTATAAATGGTAAAATACGCAGTTTTTGATACTAGTAACAGACCCAAGGAGATTTGATGCTAAGCATTGACCCACCATTGCTTTTGCTCACCGTTGTCGTGTTTTTGGGGCTTATTTACGTTTTAAACGTAATGCTCTATAAGCCGGTTCTCGCTTTTATCGACGCTAGGAATGAATCTATCGTCAAAGACGAGAAAAACTTGCTTAAACAAGGCGATGACACGAAAGCATACCAAGACGAAGCGAATGCGATTTTAGCTCAAGCTAGAACTGAAGTGGCGAATATAAAAGCCGCCGCTATCGCCAAAGCCAGCGAAGAAGTCGCAGCGAGAGTGGCTGAGCGAAAAGCCGATTTGGAAGCGGAGTATAAGGAGTTTTTGGCTAACTTAGATGCCGAAAATAAGGAGCTCGCAAGCGATCTTGCGGCGAAGTTGCCAGAATTTAGAGATAGCCTACGGGCATCTTTGGCTAGACTATAAGGAAGTGCAAATGAAGAAATATTTTTATTTATTGGCAGTTCCAGTGGTTTTGTTTGCCGCAGAGGGCGAGCATAATTATGATATCGTTGCTAGAACGATAAATTTTTTGCTGTTTGCGGGTATTCTTTATTATTTCATAGCAAACCCTATAAAAAACGCCTATAAAGGCAGGATTAACGCTATCGAAGGTAGACTTACCGCCGTTAGAAATAAAGTTTTGGAAGCCGAGAAAAGGGTTGAAAAAGCTAAAAACGGCGTCGAGGAAGCCAGAGAACGCGCGAAAGTTCTCGTAGAAATCGGCAAGAAAGAAGCAAATCAAGCCGTAGCGCGTATCCAAGCTGATGCTCAAAATGAATTGATTTCTATGAAAAATACTTTTGATGAGCAAAAGGAATTTGCTGAACGCTCCGCTATGAGAGAGACCGTTAGCAAAGTGCTTTCGGATGTATTTAACGACGAAAGCATACAAGTAGATCAAAAAGAACTAGTGAATCTCGTTCTTAAAAAGGTTAGCTGATGAATGATTTAATAGCAAAAAAATACGTCCGCGCCTTGATTTCGCAACTTACTGATAGTGAATTTGAAGAAATTTCGGCGACGCTTAGAAGGCTTGCTTGTATGTTTACGTTGCCAAAACTAAAAATGATTTTGGATTTACCTAGCGTTGGCGGTAAGGAAAAAGCGGAATTTTTATATTCTCTTAGCGAAAGCAAAAATGAGAAAATTCATAATTTCTTGAAACTTTTAGGTGATAACAAAAGACTAGAAACCTTACCTCAAATTTATAAGGAATTCGCATATCAAAAAGCTGTCAAGGATAACGCCTTCACGGGATTAATTTCTGGCAATTTCGACCTAGACGGCGACAAGAAAAAGGAACTTGAGGCGAAGTTTTCTAGCAAATTTGGCTCAAATATTAATTTTGACGCCGTAAAAAACGACTATGACGGCATCAAAATCGAACTTGACGAGCTCGGGTTTGAAGTTAGCTTTTCTATCAATAGACTAAAAGCTAGAATGAACGAATATATATTAAAAGCAATTCAATAAGGAGAGAAAGCGTGAGTATGAAACTAAAAGCTGACGAGATTAGCAGTATCATCAAAGAACGCATTCAAAGTTATGATTTGAATGTCGACGTTGAAGAGACCGGCAAGGTTATCTCGGTCGCCGACGGCGTCGCGAAGGTCTATGGCCTTAAAAACGTCATGGCCGGCGAAATGGTTGAGTTTGAAAATGGCGAGAAAGGCTTGGCGCAAAACTTAGAGGAAAGTAGCGTCGGCGTGGTTGTTCTTGGCAAATCAAATTTGATTGTCGAGGGAAGTAGCGTAAAAAGACTTGGTAAACTTCTTAGGGTGCCTGTTGGCGATGCTCTCATTGGTCGTGTTGTAAATGCTCTAGGCGAGCCAATTGATGCAAAAGGTCCTATCGAGGCTACAGAATTTAGATTTATCGAAGAAAAAGCCAAGGGCATCATGGCACGTAAATCAGTCCACGAACCTATGCAAACTGGTCTTAAGGCTATTGATGCTCTAGTACCAATCGGTCGCGGTCAACGCGAGCTTATCATCGGCGATAGACAAACAGGTAAAACCACCGTTGCAATTGACACAATTATTAATCAAAAAGGTCAAGATGTTGTTTGTATCTATGTTGCTATAGGTCAAAAACAATCTACGGTTGCACAAGTTGTGAAAAAGCTAGAAGAATACGGCGCAATGGACTATACTATCGTTGTAAATGCTAGCGCATCTGATGCGGCGGCGCTTCAATACCTTGCTCCATATGCTGGTGTTACTATGGGTGAGTATTTCCGTGACAATTCACGCCATGCGCTCATTGTTTATGATGATCTTAGCAAGCACGCCGTTGCTTATCGCGAAATGTCTTTGATTTTGCGCCGTCCACCAGGACGCGAAGCATATCCTGGCGACGTCTTCTATTTACACTCGAGACTTCTTGAAAGAGCGAGCAAACTAAGCGACAAATTGGGCGCAGGTAGTCTTACTGCTCTACCTATTATCGAAACTCAAGCGGGCGACGTTTCTGCGTATATTCCAACAAACGTTATTTCGATTACCGACGGACAAATCTTCCTAGAGACAGATTTGTTTAACTCTGGTATTCGCCCTGCGATTAACGTCGGTCTATCTGTTAGCCGCGTTGGTGGTTCTGCGCAAATTAAAGCAATCAAGAAAGTCTCAGGAACACTTCGTTTGGATTTGGCACAATACCGTGAACTTCAAGCTTTCGCGCAATTTGCGAGCGATCTTGACGAAACTACTCGAAAACAACTTGAACGTGGTCAAAGAATGGTGGAAGTTCTTAAACAACCTCCTTATAGCCCACTTGCGGTTGAAAAACAAGTCGTACTTATTTACGCTGGAAGCCACGGCTATTTAGACGATATTGCGGCAAGTTCTGTAAGTAAATTTGAAAACGAGCTTTATCCGTATCTTGAAGCTAAATATCCGGATATTTTCGAGCAAATCAGAAGCAAGAAGGTTATCGAAAAAGAAGTCGAAGAGGCTTTAAATAAAGCGTTAAATGAGTTCAAAGCGACTTTTAGCGAAAAATAGGCAAAACAATGGCAAACTTAAAAGATATTAAAAGAGAAATCAAGAGCGTTAAGAATACAGAAAAAACGACTAACGCCATGAAGTTGGTTTCCGTTGCCAAACTAAAAAAAGCAGAGGAAGCCGCAAGACGTTCTCGTGTTTATGCCAATAAAATTAACGAAGTATTGAGCGAAATTTCGTTTAAAATCCACAAATTTGGAGCGGCGAATACCAATCCTAAATTTTATAATACCGACGCTTCGGTAAGTAAAGTGGATATTATTTTCATCACTGCGGATAAAGGGCTTTGTGGCGGCTTTAATGTAAACACCATTAAAGCTGTAAAAACGATGATCGACGATTTTAAGGCTCAAAAGGTCAAGGTCCGTTTAAGGGCGGTCGGTAAAAAAGGAATTGAATTTTTCAATTTTCAAGGTGTGGAAATTCTAGAAAGCTATAAAGGCGTTAGTTCTAGCCCGACTTATGAAAAAGCAAAGAACATTATTGCTGCGGCTGTCGATGATTTCCTAGCTGGACTTACCGATAAGGTAATTTTGGTGCACAATGGTTATAAAAACATGATTTCGCAAGAAGTTCGCGTTCAAACCGTTGTGCCTGTGGCTATTCCAAAATTTGAAGATGGCAAAACTAAAATTTCAAATTCGCTTATGGAAGTAGAGCCTACCGATGAAGACGATAAAATTATTGGTGAGCTCATGAATAAGTATTTGGAATACGGCATGTATTATTCGCTTATCGATTCTCTTGCGGCGGAGCATAGCGCACGAATGCAAGCGATGGATAACGCTACAAACAATGCCAAAGCAAAAGTCCGCGAGCTTGACCTAGCGTATAATAAAGCGAGACAAGAAAGCATCACAACCGAACTTATAGAGATTATAAGCGGTGTTGAGAGTATGAAATAAACTACGAAAGGAGAAAGGATGAAAGGTATTGTTAGCCAAATTATGGGTCCTGTCGTCGACGTTGATTTTGTCGATTACTTGCCTAAAATTAATGAAGCTATCGAAGTAAACTTTGCCGTTGAAGGCAAAAACCATAAACTTATCTTAGAAACCGCCGCTCACCTAGGCGATAACCGTGTGCGTACCATCGCTATGGACATGACTGAAGGTTTGACAAGGGGACTTGAAGCAAACGCTTTAGGTAATCCTATTAGCGTGCCTGTTGGCGAGAAAGTTTTGGGCAGAATTTTCAATGTCGTCGGCGATCTAATTGATGAAGGCGAGGAGACTAATTTTGACAAAAGATGGTCTATACATAGAGATGCTCCAAAATTTGATGAACAAAGTACAAAGAGCGAGATTTTCGAGACTGGAATCAAAGTTGTAGACTTGCTTGCGCCTTACGCAAAAGGCGGTAAAGTTGGTTTGTTCGGCGGTGCTGGCGTTGGTAAAACGGTTATTATTATGGAGCTTATTCACAACGTTGCCTTCAAACACAGCGGTTATTCCGTATTTGCTGGTGTCGGTGAGAGAACTCGCGAAGGAAACGACCTTTATAACGAGATGAAAGAAAGCGGAGTTCTTGATAAAGTCGCCCTATGCTATGGTCAAATGAACGAACCACCGGGGGCGAGAAACCGTATCGCTTTGACTGGTCTTACAATGGCTGAGTATTTCCGTGACGAAATGGGACTAGATGTGCTTATGTTTATTGATAACATTTTCCGCTTCTCTCAATCAGGTTCTGAGATGTCTGCGCTACTAGGACGTATCCCAAGTGCCGTTGGCTATCAACCGACTTTGGCAAGCGAAATGGGAAAACTCCAAGAGCGTATTACATCAACTAAGAAGGGTTCTATTACTTCGGTTCAAGCCGTTTACGTACCTGCCGATGACCTTACCGACCCTGCGCCAGCGACAGTTTTCGCACACCTTGATGCGACTACCGTCCTTAACCGTGCAATTGCGGAAAAAGGTATTTATCCGGCCGTTGATCCGCTAGACTCAAGTTCTCGTATGCTTGACCCACAAATCATTGGCGAAGAGCATTACAAGGTTGCTCGCGGTGTTCAAAGTGTTTTGCAAAAATATAAAGACTTGCAAGATATCATCGCGATTTTGGGTATGGACGAACTTAGCGAAGAAGATAAACTTATCGTTAGCCGTGCAAGAAAGATTGAAAAATACCTTTCTCAACCGTTCTTCGTCGCAGAGGTATTTACAGGAAGTCCTGGGAAATACATTACGCTAGAAGAAACAATCGCTGGCTTTAAGGGTATTTTGGAAGGCAAATATGACAATCTTCCTGAAAACGCTTTCTATATGGTAGGCAATATCGACGAGGTTGTGGCGAAAGCCGAAAAAATGAAAGCACAATAAGGGCACAAAATGGACAAGATGCATTTAGAAATAGTAACTCCCGAGGGGCTTATTTTTTCAAATGACGTTAAAATGGTAGTTCTCCCAGGCAAAGAAGGCGAATTCGGCGTTTTACCTGGGCACGCCGCCCTAGTTTCCCTTCTTGACGTGGGTCTTGTCGACATAGAAAACGTTGATGGGTCTCACGACATAGTAGCCATTGATTGGGGTTATGCCGAAGTTAGCGAAAACAAAGTTGACGTTTTAGTAGAAGGTGCCGTGCAAGTAGGCGGCGATAGCGAAAGTGAAATAGGCAAGTCTATTGCAAAAGCTAAAGATATCGTCAAGAAAATGGCCTCCGAAGGAAGCAATCTAAACGTCGCATTCTCAAAAATAGAGAATTTTGCAAGGATAAGATAAGTGAGCTTTTTTGAGCTTTTTATCAACTATCTCTCAAAGAGTAGTTGGATTACGATTTTTGTGCTCAGTTGGCTTTCTATATATCTCATATTAAGTTTCACGATTTTAATCTCACGTCTAGTAGGATTAAGTTCGTGGAAAGAGCGTGAGCAAGCTGCCTTAGAATCTGTTATTATGGGTTCTAAGGTTGAAAGTACAGATTCGGTGCTTCGCAAATGCGGTGAAGTTGGCAAAGAGACGTTAGAAGTTTATTCTAGTTTGGCTGAGGCTAATGCTACTAGCGGGCTTACTATTTTAGCTATTATTGCCTCTACTTCGCCTTTCATCGGACTTTTTGGAACGGTTGTTAGCATACTAGAAACTTTCTCCACTTTAGGGAGTGGTGGAAGTGGCTTAAATGTCATTGCGCCAGCAATTTCGGAAGCCTTGGTTGCCACTGGTTGCGGTATTTTCGTAGCGATTCCAGCATATAGCTTTAACCTTTTGCTAAAACGAAAAGCATTTGAAATCCTAAGTATTATAGGTCGCATCTCAAACGTTCTACTCGGCCGCAAAGAAAAATAAATGATAAATTATAACGAAAATCCGGAGTTAAACATAACTCCGCTTGTCGATATTATGCTTGTGTTGCTCGCCATTTTAATGGTGACGACACCGGCTATTATCTATGAAGAGCAGATCGCGCTTCCAGACGGCTCTAAAACCAAAGTTGTCAGCCAAGAAAAAAAGGCTCTCACTGTTCGCGTAGATGCCGAAAGAAAAGTCTATATTGATCAAAGCGTTATGGGGCTAAAGGAATTACCCGATAATCTAGTTTTGATTTCGAGAAAATATGATAAAAATTTGCCTGTTTATATCAAAGCCGATAAAAGACTAATATATGACGATGTTATGTTCGTCCTTAAAACGATGAAAACTGCGGGATTTTTAAAAGTCGCGCTTGAAACAAATGGCTAAAATGTCAAAACAAATCGGTACTACTTTTCCTACATTGGGCTCTTTTGCAGTCTCCGTTTTTATATATTTTTGCGTGCTGTTTTTTTTGTTTTACAAAATCGCCACGACCGAAGAGGCCGAAAAATATACAGATACCCCGGACGCCTTTATGGATGTTTTTGTGGTAACCGAAGAAATAGCAGACACTATAGTTGCGCCTAAGCAAGACGATAAAAAAGTAGAAGAAAAACCAGCCGAAGAAAAAAAGATAGAAGAAGTAAAAACTTCGAACAAAGAACAAACTCCGCCTTCGAAACCAGAGCCCATGCCGGAGCCGCCAAAGCCTGTTGAGCCAAAACCAGTTCCAGTAGAAGAGCCGATTGATCTAAAGGAATTATTTAAAAGCGCGGATATTAAACCCATTGAAAAAACACCGGAAAAACCAATCGAACCTGTCAAAGAGAAAGTAGTTCAAGCCAATAAAAAAAGTGCCGATAAAAACGTCGCGTCTTCCAAGAGCGCAAGCGATATTATCAAAGGACTTCAAGAATCTGATAAGCCAAAAGCGCCCAAAGCCGGTAGTACCGGTAAATATGATAAATTTAGAGGTAGCGTACAACGCATCATAAATCAGGTTTGGGTATCGTATAAATCAGATACTAATAATGTGGCAAAAGTTAAAATTTTTATAGATAAAAATGGAAATTTTAGTTATAATATCCAATCGCTTTCTTACGACAAAGAATTCAACGATAAAGTAAAAGACTGTTTAGAACGCTTAAAAACTATGAATTTTCCCGAACCGCCAAGCGGAAAAATGGAAAGTATGACGCTTAGTATGAAAGATGAAATCACAACGGAGTAAAGAAATGAAGAAAATATTGCTATTTTTCGCATTTTGCGTAGGTTTGATGGCTGCCGACGCGACCATAGAAGTCGTCAATCGCGGGCTAGTTTTGCCTAGGATTTTGGTGCAAGACGCCACCACAAATTTTGCAAATACCACGCTTAAAGATAGATTTTTTAAGCTTCTCGCGGGCGACCTCAAAGTCGGTTCGTCGTTTGAAGTCATAGAAGAGCGCGATATAGTCGAAGGTTATGATGGAAATTTTCGCACCGAGCTAGTCAAATCAAAAGCGCCGGAATTTGTCCTTCGCTATGGTATAGAAAGTCAATCCGGCGGGCTTAGTTTCAAAGTAAAGCTCATCAGCGTCAAAGACGGAAAAATCAAATTTGAAAAGTCCTACGCGCAAAAAGATCTCGGCAAGTGGCCGTTTCTAGCACACCGTGGCGTAGCGGACATCGCCCGTGCGCTTAACCTTTCGCCTATAGAGTGGATGGACAAATCCATCGTGATTTCACAATACACGACGCCCGGCAAAAGTAACATCATCATCGCCGACTATACGCTCACCTATCAAAAAGTAGTTCTTAGCGGCGGTTTCAACGTCTTCCCTAAATGGGCGAACGCCGAGCAAAGCGCGTTTTATTACACTAGCTACGTCAAAGGCGTGCCGACTTTATTCAAATTTGATTTATCAAACGGTAAGAAAACTCGTATTACTTCGAGCGGCGGTATGATTGTCGCTTCCGACGTCAGTCAAGATGGTAACAAATTGCTCCTTACTATGGCGCCCGACGACCAAAGCGATATTTTTATTTACGACATTCGCAGCGGGGAAAAGACGCGTATTACAGATTTCAAAGGCATAGACGTTAACGGTAATTTCGTAGATAACGACACCGGCGTAGTATTTGTAAGCGATCGTTTAGGTTATCCGAATATCTTTAAAACCAGTGTCAATGGCGGCGCGGTCGAGCAAATGGTTTATCACGGCAAAAACAATAACTCCGTGAGCACCTATCAAAATTACGTCGTATATTCTAGCCGCGAAAGCGTGGGCGCTACAAAAACATTTAATCTATATCTAATATCGACAAAAAGCGATTATATCCGCCAACTCACCGCTAACGGCGTGAATACTTATCCTAGATTTTCTAGTGACGGCGGTAGTATCGTGTTTATCAAAAACGCCGGTGGCGAGAGCGCGGTGGGAATTATTCGTGTAAATGAAAATAAAAGTTTCCAATTTCCGCTTAGGATAGGTAAATTACAGTCAATTGACTGGTAAATTTTAAATTTTTTTCAAATTTAGCGCAAAAATTTGAAAAATATGGTATAATGCGCCAAATTTTTTATAAAGGTAGAAAAATGAAAAATCTAGTTTTACTTTCAGCGGTTGCTGCAACGCTTTTTATGGCGGGTTGTAGCTCAAAAGAACCAGTCGTTGACTCAAATAAAGACGGCTTCACTAACGCCGACACTATGAGCGAGGCTGAGAGACTAAACGCTTTGATCAACAAAATTCAAAGCCAAGTCGAAACAGTTTATTTTGACTTCGACAAATTCAATATTAAATCTAGCGAACAAGGCAAAATCGGCACAAACGCTATGCTTTTCAATCAAAGCGGCGCTGAGAGCCTAAAAGTTCTAGTAGAAGGTAACTGCGACGAATGGGGTAGCGACGAATACAACTACGCTCTAGGCGTAAAACGTGCGAAAGCCGCAAAAGAAGCCCTAATCGCTCAAGGCGTTAGCGCAGACAGAATCGAAATTAAGAGCAACGGCGAAGGCATGCCAGTTTGTACTGAAAGAACAAAAGCTTGCGACGCTCAAAACCGCCGCGATGAATTCAAAGTTATGCAATAAGTAACTTATGAATAAAAAATTTATTCTTGCGACCCTTTGCGGGGTCGCGCTCTCACTTGGGGCTGAAGAGGTTTCGGTTTTCGATGCCGGAAATCTCGACAAGTCAGAACCTTACGGTCTAACTCAAAACGAAAAAACCATTCTTAAAAACCGCCAAAACATAGGCGCTATGCAATCCGACGTTTCCGATGCCAAAGAAAATATCGAAGGCATCAAGAGTGTGCTAGACGGCGTAAACGCAAATATGCAAAAACTAAGCGGCAAGGTGAGCGATTTAGAAAACGCGCACAATCAATCCGATTACGAGCTTAAGCAAGAAATCGCCAAACTCAAAAAAGCAAACTCCGATCAAGACGCCAAAATTAAAAAACTTACCGCAGCTTTGGCAGAGCTGGGCGCTCTCATCGACGCGAAAAATAGCGCGACCAATTCAAATTTGAATAATGTCGAGCCAAAGAGTGAAAACAAAAAGGACGCCAAAGCAACCGACAACGTCAAAGCGGATAATTCAAATTTGAATTCTAAAGAGCCAAACGAAATTCTCTCTATCGCAGATAAAGCCTACAAAAGTAAAGACTACAAAAAAGCAAAAGAAGCCTACGAACTATTAGTGAGCAAAAACCACAAACCCGCCTACGCGAACTTCATGCTCGGCGAGGTCGAATATGCGAAGAAAAATTATAAAAACGCCATTCCCTACTATCAATCTAGCGTTTCGTTATACGATAAGGGAAACTATATGCCAAAACTACTTTATCATACGGCAATCAGTTTTGACAAAACCGGCGACAGAGCAAACGCAAACAAATTCTACACGGCTTTGAAACAAGCCTACCCAGAGAGCGAAGAAGCCAAAGTCGCTCCAACTAGAAAATAAATTTAACAATCCATAGGAGATACTATGTCAAAAGTAATAAAAATGCTCTATGAGCTAAAAGACGCGAATACTGGCGAACTACTAGAAAGCAACTTTGAAAGCGGAGAAATCGGCTTCGTAACCGGAAAAAATCAAGTTTTGGAAGCACTAGAAGAGGGCGTGAAAAACCTTAAAGCCGGTGAAACCGCCGAAATCAAAATTGCCGCCGCGGACGCTCTTGGCGAATACGACGAGAACGCTATTCAAATTTTGCCAAAAGAGCAATTTGCAGGTGTCGAAATCGTTGAAGGCGGTATACTTTTTGGCGAGGGTGAAGACGGTCAAACCGTCCAAGTTGTCGTCAAAAAAATCACCGACACAGACGTAACTATTGATTACAATCACCCATATTCCGGTAAAGATTTGCTATTTAACGTAAAAGTCACCGAAAATCGCGATGCAGATGCGGACGAAGAACTTACCGGCGTAGTTGTCATGCCTCACGCTTGCAGCTGCGGTTGCGGACACGAACACGCGCACGAGCACGAATGCTGCGGCGGTCACGGTCACGGTCACGACGAAGATTCTTGCGGCTGCGGTTGCCACTAAGAGCGAAAATGAAAGTAGCGTTTTTATTCCCTGGACAAGGCTCGCAAACTGTCGGCATGGGTGCGGAGATTTACCGCGAGAGCGATAGCGCGGCGAGACTTTTAGAAGAGGCGAGCGAGAAAAGCGGCATTGATTTTAAAGCTTTGATGTTTAGCGAAAACGAACTTTTGGGCAAGTCTGAGTTTACTCAACCCGCCATCGTGCTAAACTCCCTTATGTGTTTAGCGGCGTTCAAAGAGCGCGTTAGCATTGTGCCGGAGTTTTGCATGGGGCACTCTTTGGGCGAGTTTTCCGCCCTTTGCGCGAGTGGCGCATTGGATAGGGTTTCCGCGATAAAACTCGTAAACCTTCGCGGCAAATTTATGGAAGAAGACTGCGCCGGCAAGGGCGCCGGTATGATGGTTGTGCTCGGTTTGCCAGATAGCAAAGTCGAAGAAATCTGCGCTAGTTCAAATTTGAAAGCGTGGGCGGCGAATTACAACTGCGACGGACAAGTCGTCGTAGCCGGACTCAAAGACGATTTGGCCGCGCTTGAAGCCAAATTCAAAGAAGCCGGCGCCAAACGCGCTATGCTACTTAATATGAGCGTCGCGAGCCACTGCGAAATCCTAAAAAACGCAAGCGAAAAACTTGCTTGCGAGCTAGAACCGCTTCTTGCGGATAGTTTCGCGCCCGTGATTTCAAACGTTACCGCGAGGCCCTACACGACCAAAGGCGAAGCGCTCGATTTGCTAAAACGTCAGCTCACTAGCCCGGTGCTTTACAAACAAAGCGTCGCCGCGAAAGCAGGCGATGTGGATTGCTTCATCGAGTTTGGCGCGAGCGTCCTAAAAGGCCTTAATCGCAAAATCACCGACAAACCTACTTATAGCGTTACCGATTTGGCTAGCCTAGACGAGGCGATAAAGGCGCTAGCGTGAAAATAGCGATTTTAGGCGCGATGCCCGAGGAAATCACTCCGCTTCTAGCTACTTTTGGCGAGTATTCGAGCGAAGAATATGCCAAGAATACTTTTTATTTCGCCAAATGCGGCAAGCACGATCTCGTCATCGCATATTCGAAAATCGGCAAAGTCAATTCCACGCTCACCGCTACCGTGATGATAGAAAAATACGGTTGCGAGACATTGCTTTTTACAGGCGTCGCGGGCTCGCTTGATCCGAATTTACACATCGGCGAAATGCTCTACGCCACCGCCACCGCGCAGCACGACCTTGATATTACGGCGTTTGGTCATCCTTATGGCTACGTGCCCGGCATAAACGTTTTTGAAGAAACAGACGCGAAACTAAACGCCCTTGCCGAAGCGGTCGCCGCGAAGAACGGCGTTAAACTCGTCAAAGGCATCATCGCGAGCGGCGATCAGTTCGTCTGCGACGCGGAGCGTAAAGCGTGGATAAAAGACACCTTCAAAGCCTCGGCCGTCGAAATGGAAGGCGCGAGTGTGGGTCAGGTTTGCGCGCTTCTTGGCGTGCCTTATTTCCTTCTTCGCGCCATTAGCGACGAAGCCGGCGGCGGCGCGGAGTTCGATTTTGACAAATTCGTCGCGAGTTCCGCCGAAGTGTCTGCGAAATTCGTCAGGGATATGATCGAGCGTTTATGATAGAGCTTAGCAAGCGGCTACTGCGCACCGTGGGGCGCACAAACGCTCGCTTTGGCTTGCTAGGCGCGGGAGATCGCGTCTTGCTGGGTCTATCCACGGGCAAAGATAGCCTCGTCCTAGCCCATATTCTCAAGCATTTTTCCACCGTTACCCCGGAGAAATTCACTTTTCGCGCCGTTACTATCGGCTACGGTATGAACGAGGATTTCGCTTATCTCGCCGAGCATTGCAGGGAGCATGGCATTGATCACGAGATTATAGATACTTGCATTTTCGAGCTAGGGCGCGAAAAAATGCGCAAAGACACCGCGTTTTGCAGTTTTTGCTCTCGTATGAGGCGCGGGAGTTTGTATAGTTACGCGCTCTCGCACGGCTTTAACAAAATCGCCCTCGCGCATCATCTCGACGACGCGGCGCAAAGTTTTTTCATGAATCTCACTTACAACGGCGCGCTTCGCACTCTCCCGCCCAAATACACCGCCGCCAACGGCCTAATCGTCATTCGTCCGCTCATACTCGTGCGCGAGCGTCAAATCATCGACGCGGCGGCCAAAAACGCGCTTCCCATTCTCAAAGAAGACGATAGCTGCCCCGCCAAACGCGCCGGCTTCAAGCTTCCTCGTGCGCGCGAAGAGGCCAAAGCCCTGTTAGAGCGCCTAGAAAAAGAAAATCCGAAACTTTTCGTTAGTCTAGAAGCGGCGTTTGGCAATATTCACAAAGACAGCTTTTTTCAAATTTGAATTAAGGCGGCTCGCGCTTCGCTCACAACTCGCAAAATCATCGTGAAATCCTTTGCCGCGAAAACGCCTAGAACTAATTCAAATTTAAGCGCGTTTGCGCCAAATCGCCCTTTTAAATTTGAACCTTAATTCAAATTTGACTATAATTACCCAAAAATTTCAAATTTGAAAAGGCTAGTTATGGACAAGTCCGTTCGCGGCAATTATCTTTGGCATTCCAAAATCCCCGAAAAATTTTATCGCACCTACGACCCCGCCCTTGTCGAGGCGCGTTGGCAAGCCATGCTCGCATACCAAGCCAAAGCGGAGCAAATCAAAAAGCTCAAAGAAGAAGCCTACCAAGACGGCTTCCTTAGAGGTATATTCGTATCTTGCCTAGGCTACACTCTCGCGCCGGAGCCTGACTCCAATCTCGTGCGCGAGCTCAAAAACGAAGTGGGAGCCAAAAAAGCCGATGGCGCTATCGTTTTTGGCGATGAGGTTCGCGCGGTCATCGAGCTAAAAGACCAAAAAACCCGTGATTTGGACGAAGTCGAAGACCAAGCCTTCCGCTATCGCCGCTCTCACCGCGGCACGCGCTACGTGATTATTAGCAACTTTGGCGAACTCCGCTTTTACATAGACGATAGCGTGGATTTTCAGCGTTTCGACCTTTTCACGCTCACGCGCGAAGAGTTTGAGTTTTTGCACCTTTGCCTTTGCTACGAGAGTATAAGCTCAAATCTCCCTCTTTCCGTGCTCGACTCGGCTAAACTCGCCGAGCAAAATATCACCGCCGAGCTTTATCGCAAGTTCGCGGCTTTTCGCGCCGAGCTTTTCGCCTCCGCTCGCGCTCTCAATCCCGCCATTGCGCCCGCTCGCGTCCTAGAACTCGTCCAAAAGTTCCTTGATCGCGTGATTTTCGTGCTGTTTGCCGAGGACAAGGGATTACTGCCCGCAAACACCGTCTTGCGCATAAACGAGCAGTTCGAGACCCAAACCCTCACCGATTTTTCGCTAATTCAAATTTGGCGTAAGTATTTCCGCGCTATCGACGAGGGCAACGCCAAACTAGGCATTCCGCTCTACAACGGCGGACTTTTTCGCTACGACCCAGAGCTCGATAGCGACGAGTTCGCGCTGCCAGACGACCTGCTAAAAGACCGCATAGCCTCGCTCGCGGCTTATGATTTTGTCAGCGACGTGGGCGTAAATATTTTGGGGCATATTTTCGAGCAGTCGCTAAGCGACCTCGAAGAATTAAACGCCCAAATAGACGGCGCGCCCGTCGCCAAAAACGAGAGCAAGCGCAAAAAAGACGGCGTTTTTTATACTCCCGAGTTCGTTACTCGTTTCATCGTGAGCCATACTCTCGGCGAGCTTTGCGCCGCCCAAAAATCCGCCCTCAATCTCGACCTAGCCGCGCTCACGCCGCCCAAAAACCCGCGCCGTCTCACAAAAAGCGAAAAAGAAACGCTTTGCGCTTTGAAATCTTATCGCGAATATCTCTTAAATCTCAAAATCCTAGACCCCGCCTGCGGTAGCGGCGCGTTTCTCATCGCCGCGCTGGAATGGCTCATACGCGAGCACTCTTCGCTAGACCGCGCGCGCAGAGCTTTCGAGGGCGAGGAACTGGGGCTTTACGACGTCGCGCCCGACATACTCGAGCGCAATCTCTACGGCGTGGATATCAACGCCGGCGCGGTCGAAGTCGCCAAGCTATCTCTTTGGCTGCGCACCGCTCGCAAGGGCAGGGCGCTGACCTCGCTAAGCGGCAAAATCAAATGCGCCAACTCGCTTCTTGATTTCCCGTTTGATTTCAAATTTGACTGCGTCATCGGCAATCCGCCATACGTCCGTCAAGAACTCATCAAAGACCAAAAACCCGCGCTTTCAAAAGCCTACGAAACCTACTGCGGCACGGCGGATTTGTTCGTGTATTTTTACGAACTCGGGCTCAAATCTTTGTGCGAGGGCGGCTATCTGGGCTTTATTTGCTCGAATAAATTTTTCCGCGCGAGCTACGGCGAAAATCTGCGCGCTTATTTGTTAGAACGCGCCCGCATTACCGCGATAGCCGATTTCAACGGAGCGAAAGTCTTCGAGGACGCTACCGTCGATAGCGCGATTACGATTTTGCAAAAGTCCGCGCCTGATAATTCAAATTTGAACGCTCAAATCACGCTCTATGATTCAAATTTGAATATTAGCGCTCAAATCCCGCAAAGCTCGTTTAGCAAAGACGGATTTATTTTGCTAGACGGGGCGGAAGCTGCTTTGAAATCAAAAATAGAAAATATCGGCACTCCGTTAAAAGATTGGGATATAAATATTTATCGCGGCATTACAACTGGTTTGAACGACGCTTTTATCATAGACGAAACCGCGAGAAATCGTATTTTGGACGCTTGCGCGGACGAGAACGAGCGCGAACGGACTTCAAATTTGATAAAACCCGTGCTTCGCGGACGAGATATTAAGCGTTTCGCGCACGAATGGGCGGGGCTTTATCTTATCAATTTTCACAATGGTTACCGCGTCGCAAACGGAGAGCAAATCCCGCCGCTAAATATCGCCGAATACCCCGCGCTAAAATCGTGGTTTGACTCTTTCGAGCCTGCTCTATCAAAGCGAACCGACAAAGGTATAACGGCTTGCAATTTGCGAAATTGCGCATATTTGGAAGAATTCGAAAAAGAAAAGATTTCTTGGCAAAGAGTTACAACCTTGCCTTGTTTTGTGCTTGAAAGTGATTTTTATCTTTTGGATTCAATGGCATTTTTGACGATAAATTCAAAAGAAATTCCGCCAAAATATCTTTTGGGCTTGCTTAATTCAAATTTGATTTTTTGGTATTTTAAACAAATCGGACACTTGTATTCGGATACTGGATTTTTGGTTTCAAATCAATATGTCGAGTGTTTGCCTATCCCTAAAATCACCGCCGAAAATGAAAAAATCGCGGGAGAGATTTCAAATTTGAGCGAGCGATTAAGCGGACTTAATTCAAATTTGAATATGACCAAAAAGCGATTTTTGGACGAACTCGAACTTGACAAAATCCCCGCCAAATTAGCGAGTTTTTGGGAGTTTGAGTTTGACGAGTTCGCTCGCGAGTTTGCCAAAGCGCGCAAAATCAAATTTGAAACCAAACTCAAAGAGCGCGAGTTCAAAGACTTTTGGCGAGAACTTTTCGAGCGCGACAAAGCCGCCGTTTCAAATCTCAAATCCCAAATCGAAGCGGCACAGAGCGAGTTAAACTCTCTTGTTTACGCGCTTTACGACCTTACGGACGATGAAATCGCGCTAATAAAAAATCAAATTTGAATTATTTCAAATTTGAACCCAGCCACGCGAGGATTTCGCCTTTGGCGGTTTGCGGCGTGAGTTCGACGCGGCTTGGAAACTGCGAGCGGTTGAAGGTGCGTTGGCGTTTGGCTAGCTGCGCGGTGTGCGTGGCGATGAGGTCAAATAGCGAGTTTAAGGGCGAGCCCGCCAAGTCCAAATCGCTCAAATCATAATTCAAATTTGAATTATCGGAGATTGCCGCGCTCTCGCCGTTCGCTCGCAATGACGATAAGTATTCGCCACATTCTTTTAGCCCCACGGATTTTAGCGGTTTCAAATTTGAATCAAATCGCGAAAATAGCTCTCTCGCCTCGTCTAAAAGTCCGCCTTCTATCATAGAGCGCGTGCGCGCGACTATGCGCTCGCGCAAGACGGAGCGTTCCCAGACGATTTCAAATATTTTCAAATTTGAAATCACGGGTTCGCAAGTGTTTTCTTTTAGCCACTTTGAGGGCGCGACGCGGTGCGAAAATTCGTAGATTTCGAGCCATTTTTGGAGGCGGAAAGTATCGTTCGCGCTAAATTTCGCGCAAAACTCGGGATCTACCGCGCTGGCTATCTCCCAAATCTGCGCGTTTGAGAGCGTGGCGGGTAGAGTCGGCACGCGCGGGCTTAGCCCCTTCGTCATCGCGCCCAGATAAAATCCGCTCCCGCCCGTGATGATGAGCGGGCAGTCCGCGCTCTTGGCAAACTCTCTCGCGCGAAAATACTCGCGCGTGAAATCTCCCGCGCAAAAAGGCTGCTCGAGCGAAACCAAATCAAGCCCGAAATGCTTCACGCCCGCGCGCTCTTCGAGGGTCGGCTTGGCGCTGGCGATATTTATCTCGCGATACACGCACAGCGAATCCAGACTCAAAATCACGCCGCCAATCTCGCGCGCCAAATCAATCGCGAGGGCGGTTTTGCCGCTGGCGGTCGCGCCAATCAACGCAAACTCAATGAAACTCAATTTTGCCCTTTCAAATTTAAGGCGAATTCTACCTAATTTTCCTTAATAATCCTAAATTCAACAAAATTTTGCTAAAATCGCGCAAAAGGAAAAAAATGACGAAACTTTTGCAGACTTTGCGCGACATAAACGAGCTTATCGTGTTCAAACACTCCGTGTTCGCGTTGCCGTTTATTTTTGTGGCGATGATAGTGGCGAGCAAGTTGTGGAACGGCTCGATGTGGTTTGGCTGGGGGTTGCTCTTTTTAGGCGTCGTTTGCGCCGTGAGCGCGCGCAATTTCGCGATGGCGTTTAATCGCTATATGGACGAGGATATCGACCGCCCGAATCCGCGCTGCGCCTCGCGTCCTAGCGTGGACGGGCGCATAGGACGTTCAAATTTGATTTTGTTCATCGTGGGAAACGCCCTTGTTTTCGTGATTGCGGCGTATTTTATCAACTCGCTTGCTTTTTGGCTCAGTTTTCCGTTTTTGCTGATTTTGGGCGGATATTCGCTGTTTAAGCGTTTTTCGGCTCTCGCTCACGTCGCTCTTGGCGTGTGTCAAGGGCTCGCGCCTATCGCCGGAGCCGTGGCGGTAACGGGCGAAATACCGCTTTGGTCGCTGCTGCTAGCGTGCGCGAGCACGTTTTGGGTGGGCGGATTTGATATTTTGTATTCTTTGCAAGATATGGAATACGACAAAAAAGCGGGACTTTTTAGCATACCGGCACTTTATGGCAAAGACGCGTCGATGTTTATTTCGAGGCTTTTCCACGGTGTTTGCGTGATATTTTGGTTTCTTTTCGCCGTTGCGGCGGGGCTTGGATTTTTCGCGTATTTGGGTATCGTCCTCAGCGCGGTGATTTTGTGGAAAGAGCATAGAATCGTCGCGGCGGATTTTAGCAAGATTGATAGAGCGTTTTTCACGCTAAACGGCTATCTTGGCATTATGTTTTTTATTTTTGTATGGATTAGTTTATGGTAGATTTTAGACTGATAGATTCGTCTTTGCGCGTGGATTTCGAGCCTTTCACCGAGGGCAAGTTTGAAAACGAATTTTACGGCTCTCGTAGCGGAATCGACGAGTGGCTGAGCTTCGAGCGAGCCAAAGGCGACTCGGAAAACTCTGATCCGCTCACGATAAAACTGCTGGTCGAAGTGTATAAAAAACTCGAAGAACTCACGACGCTGTTAAGGGAGCACCGCGACCCGTATTTGCCATTAGAGCGCGCCGCCGTCGCCACAAAAGTGGGATTTGAGGGATTTTGCTTTGATAGCGATTGCCTGAGCGCGGGCGAGACGTATTTTGGCAGGCTAAATCTCAATATTTCGCTCAAACGCGTCATTCCGGTGCAGTTCGAGGCCCTAGACGCGCGCGCCGCCAAAATCACGCGAATCGCGCCAAATGATGAAAAGGAATGGTCGCATTTCGTCGCCCAAAGCGAGATTATTGCGATTAGAAAGGCAAAAGGACATGAGTGATATTTTGATTTACGCGTTTTTCGGCGTCATTTTGGCGATAATTTTTGCGCTCATTTATTTGCAAAACGCGCAGTTTTCGCGCAAATTTGGCGCCTACGCGCAAGCCATCGACAAACTAGCCAAAGAAAACTTTACTCTCAAAAAGCGCGTCGAGGAGCTCGGGGCGGCGTTTAAACTAATGACGAGTTCAAATTTGAACGCTTCAAATTTGAATATGGAAAAACTCTCGCCAATCATCGACGCCAAGGTGAGCGAAGCCCTAAAAAACGGCGTCGCGCCTATCATTGAGAGTCTTGAAAAAATGGAATTCAAACAAGGCGAGTTTCAAAGCGAGCAACGCGACCGCATGTATAGTCTAGAAGAAAAAGCCCAAACCATAGGCAAAATCACGCCGCCAAATTTCGCGAGCGAAGAAGACAAAATCGAGGAGATGTATCGCAAAGGATACGCGCCCGAGGACATCGCGCGGGATTTGCGCGTGAGCGTGGGACGCGTAAATATGGTGCTGAAATTTAGGAAAGTGTTATAAATGCTCGTAGATAGTTTCGGCCGCGTTATAGATTATTTGCGCATTTCGCTCACTCAAAGGTGCAATTTTCGCTGCCGCTACTGCATGCCCGAAGAGGGCGTGCCGGGCGTGGGGCACGAAAACGTGCTTAGCTACGAAGAAATGTTTGAGTTCGTCAAAGTCTGCATAGACGGCGGAGTCAAAAAAGTCAGACTCACCGGCGGCGAACCTCTCGTGCGCAAAGACGTGGATAAGTTTATCCGCATGATAAGCGACTACGCTCCAAACCTCGATTTGGCGATGACGACGAACGGCTTTTTGCTCCCGCAAGTAGGAGCCAAGCTCAAAGACGCCGGGCTAAAACGCCTAAATATCTCTCTTGACACGCTCGATCCGCAAAAGGCCGCTTTTATCGCTCGTCGCGATATACTTGATGGCGTCTTGAAAGGTATCAAAACGGCAAGCGAGCTTGGTTTCGCGCTCAAACTCAACACCGTCGCGCTTCGCAAAATCAACGAGGGCGAACTAGTGAGTCTGCTAGAATTCGCCCGCGATATGGGCGCGCAAATCCGCTACATCGAATATATGGAAAACAGCCACGCCGCGAGCGCTCTAGAGGGGCTTAGGCGCGACGAAATCCTAGAAATCATAGGACGCAAATATCCTTTTCGCGAAATTACCAAGAGCCCAAATAGCCCCTCCGAACTCTACGAACTTTCAGATGGCTACAAATTTGGCATCATCGATCCCCACAAACACGATTTTTGCGCCACTTGCAACCGCCTGCGCCTAAGCTCGGAGGGCATGCTCATACCGTGCTTATATTTTGAAGAAGGTCGCAGTATTCTCAAAGCGATGAGAGAGCACGATATAGACGCGGCATGCGAAATCCTAGCGCAAGTCCTTCGCGAAAAGCCCGAAAAAAACAAATGGGCGGACGCCGAGGGCGTGAAAATCTCAAACCGCGGATTTTTTCAAACGGGCGGCTGATGAAAGTAGTCGAGAGCTTTTTTAGCATACAAGGCGAGGGGCGATACGCCGGCAGGTTCGCGTATTTCGCGCGGCTTTTTGGGTGCAATCTATCCTGCCCCGGCTTTGGCGTGCGCCGCGTCTTGCCGAGCGGTCGCGAAATAATAGGCTGCGACACGATAAGAGCGGTAAACGGCGAGTTTGGGTATTCAAATTTGAAAGCAAACGATTTGCTTGAAGAAGTTTCAAATTTGATTTCAAATTTGAACGTCAAACCCCTAGTCGTCGTCACGGGCGGCGAGCCTTTGCTTTGGCAGCGCGACGAGGATTTTCGCGCTTTTGTCGCTGGGGCGCTAGATATGGGCTGCGCGGTGCAGTTTGAGACAAACGGCACAATCGCGCCCGATTTCAAATTTGAACCTTTGAAAAAATGCGTTTTTGCGGTCAGCCCCAAGCTCTCTTTTAGCGGCGAGGCGCGCGAAAAAAGGCTCAAATTTGAAAATCTAAAAGCGATTTTTGGCGGTGCGGACGCGTTTTATAAGTTCGTAACGAGCGGCGCGCGCGGCGAGCTTGCCGAGATTGACGAAATCCTAGGCGAGCAAGCGGGCGAGACGTGGCTCATGCCTTTGGGCGCGAGCGAGCGCGAACTCGCCGCAAACGCCGCGCGGGTCGCGAGAGTCTGCGTAGAACGCGGCTTTAATTATTCCGATAGATTACAAATTCGTTTATGGAATACAAAAGAGGGCGTGTAATTATGACGGCTTGTCCTTTTGGCTATTTTTGGAGAGTTCCACAAAAACTTCGCTTGAATGAACTTCGTGTTCTATTGCTGCGCTCGTTTTGGCTCGCAACTCCAAAAATATCTCAAAAATACCGCGCCGCATTCAAATTTGAATTAAATTTAAAAGGTAAAATATGATTATAAGAAAGAAATTTGATTTTGAAAACGCCCACATCGTAAGGAATTGTAGCTCGAAAAGGTGCCGCGAGAGCATTCACGGGCATAGTTATCGCGTCGAAGTGTTGCTAGAATCGCATTTTCTAGACAACGCGGGTATGGTTTACGACTTTGGTCTTATGAGAGGCGCGATTCGCGACATCATCGATAGTTTTGACCACGCGACGACCGTGTGGAGCGGGGATGATGAAAATTACGTGCGCGAGATGAAAAAAATCTCCGCGCGCTGGGTCGAGCTGCCCTTTAATCCTAGCGCGGAGCAGTTTAGCCGTGTGATTTTCGCCCTCATCGACCGCGTCCTAAGCCTCACGCAAATGCAAAACGGAGAACGCGGCGTGCGCCTAAACAGCGTCATCGTGCACGAAACGGGCAACGGCTACGCGCAGTGCTTCCGCGAAGACGTGGAGAACGAAAATATGGGCAAAATCGAGTTTGACAAAATCAAATTTAGTCCGCAAGTAATGAGCGAATGGGACGATCCTAAGATGATGGAACGCATTATTTTGGGGCAAAAATTTATAAATCCAAAGGAATGTTGATGAAAAAATCGGTTTATTTGATTTCGGCTTTTTTGCTGGCGACGTGTAGTGCGGTCATCGTGGGCTGCGGCGAGGACGAGCCCGAGAAACCGGCGCAGACGCGCTCTGATACTACCCCGCCGCCCGACGTGCCCATCGCGCATAGCGATGCGAACGTGAGCATAGACCGCGATTTTCCTCCCGCGCCGGTGGCAGAATGAGCGAGGTTTACGCCACTAGCCTGTGGCTTCACGGGCTCTTTACTTGGGCGCTAGCCGCGCTTCTTGCTTGGCATTTGTGGCTTGTTTTTTGGCACGCGCCAAAGGCGAGTAATCTGACTTCGCAAGCGAGCAAGACCCCGTCTTTTGGCGATGGGACAACGCCCCTCGATCCCGCGCTTCGCGACGCTGTCCAGGGCGGCGCGCGGACTGAATTTAGCGGTTCAAATTTGACTTCAAATTTGGAACTAAACGACGCCGAATGCAAAAAATACAGAAAAATGCGATTTGCCTACGCTAGGCGTTTGCGACTGTTTTTGCCGACTTATTATTTGTTTTTGGGGTTACTATTTTTCACGGGTATTCTCAATCTCGCGCTAATCAAATTTCAACTAAATCCCCGCGATTGGGGTATGATCGCGCTTTTTGTGCCGCTTGTTTTTCTCGGTGTGCTCGGATTTTCAAAGCTCAAAAAAACTAGCGTGAACGGCGAATGGGCTAGTTTTAAAAGGTTTATGCTCGTCAAAATCCTCTCTGAATTCGCTATTATCACGCTTGCGAGCGCGCTTGGGGGATGGTTTTGAGATTTTTGTTCGACGAAGGCGCGGGAGCGAGCGAGCTAGAAATCAAAGGCGATAGTTTTAAGCACCTAAAAGCGCGCCGCGTGCGAGTAGGGGACAGCCTCGAAGTGCGAAATTTGCGAGACGGGAAAGCCCATGAATATGAAATTGCGGAGCTTTCGCGCTCGGCGGTTTTGCGGCTTGCGAGTTCAAAGCCCCTCGCGCCCGATCCAGCCTCTCTCGCGATTGCTTGGGCTGTAATTGACGAGCAAAGCATAGAAAAAACGCTTCCCGGGCTCAACGAACTAGGCGTGGCGAAAATCATTTTTGTGTATAGCGATTTTTCGCAAAGGGACGCAAGGCTGGATTTAGCGAGGTTTGAGCGGATTTTGGTTCGCTCGAGCGAGCAATGCGGCAGGAACGGAATAATCAAATTTGAAATAATGAAATCCAGCGACGAGCTCGCCGCAAAATATGCAAACGTCGCGCTTATAGACTTTGGCGGCGACGACTTTGACAAAGCGATTTCAAATTTGAATAGCGAGAAAACCGAAAATTTAGTCCGCGAAGCCGGGCAACCACGCGAAGCGCGGGGCTTCGAGGCGGCGAGCCCCGAGCGTAAGGACGGGCTTTGCTCGTCCGTGCAGTCTGAGACGACTTCAAATTTGAAATGCGAAAGCGTTTCAAATTTGATTTTTTACGTTGGTGCGGAGGGCGGTTTTAGCGAGCGCGAGCGCGAATTATTTCCGCAAAAATTCGGACTAAAATCCGAAAATATTTTACGCTCCGTCACAGCCATAACGGCGGTGGCGGCAAAGGTTTTGGCATGAATATCATTTATTATATCGCGATTTGTGTGGCGAGGGCGTTTTTTTGCGCTTTGCCGGGATTTGTTATTGATTTGTTCGTGGATTTGGGCGCGAAGAAGCATTATCTTTTTCTCGTTCTCGCACTGGCTAGCAGCGTTTACGCGAGCTCGCACCTAGCTAGCACGACCGCGCTTGGCACGCTGTTTATTTATATTTTGGTCGATCTTTTCGGCGTGTATTTTGGGCTGTTTTTTCTCATCGCGCTCAAAAATATGGGGCGTAAATTTGGGCTTTGCAAGGTCTGCGACAAAATCAAAGCCCGCCTAAGGAAGAGAGCTTGAAAACTCTTACTCTCATCGATACTTTTGGCTTTTTTTTCAGGCTTTATTACGCGATGAGCTCGCTCAAATCTCGCGACGGCAAGCCCAGCGGTATGGTTTACGGTTTTGCCAACTTTATTTCCACGCTCAAAAAAGACTTTCCGAGCGATTATATCGTCTTCGCGTTAGATAGCGGCGGCAAGACCTTCCGTAGCCAAATCGACCCGAACTACAAAACCAACCGCACTCCGCCGCCCGACGCGCTCAAAGCTCAGCTCCCGGTTTGTATAGATATGATAGAAAAAATGGGCTTTTGCAGTATGCGCCGCGAAGGTTACGAGGCCGACGACATCATTGCCAGCTTTATCGCCAATAATCCCGACCCCGATTTGCGCATCAACGTCGTTACGCACGATAAAGACCTCTATCAGCTCATTGACGAGCGCGTGAGCGTGTATAGCCCCGCCAAAAAAGAACTCTATGGTCGCGAGGGTTGCCACGAAAAATATGGCGTGTATCCCGAGCAAATCCGCGATTTTTTGGCGCTTTGCGGCGATAGCGCGGACAACATCCCGGGAGTCAAGGGCATAGGCGAAAAGGGCGCAAAGACTTTGCTAGATGAGTATGGCAGTATCGAGGGGATTTATTCAAATTTGAGTATGATTCGCAACGAGCGCACCAAAAACATGCTAGCTGCGGGTCGCGAAAATGCCGAGCTATCCAAGCGGCTCGCCACTCTTTATAACGGACTAGATACGCCTAATATCGAGACGGCCGAGTTTCCGAGCGAAAATCCGCTCCTTAGGGTCGTGGATATTTTGGAAGATTACTCGCTTTCGCGCCTTGTGGGCACGCTGGGGCTCGCGCAAAAACCGCTCAAATTTGAATCAAATTTGATTCTTAAAGAAGAGGAACTCGAGCGGCTCGTGGAGAGCGTGGATGAGAACACTTTGGTCGCGTTTGATACCGAAACTACGGGGTTAGACGCCAAAAACGTCGCCATTGTTGGTTTTAGTTTTTGTTTTGACGGTTCGCGCGCTTATTACGTGCCGCTCGCGCACAATTATCTGGGCGCGCCAGCGCAAGTAAGTATGAAATGTGCCGCTTGGGCGATTTCACAGCTTTTTAAGGGTTTTGTCGTCGGACACAATCTCAAATACGATTTCGCCGTCGTCGCGCACAATTTCGGGCTTACGCCACCGCCGCGCTTTGCCGATACGATGATTTTAGCTTGGCTACAAAATCCGGGCGAAAGCGTGGGGATGGATAGCCTAGCCCAAAGACTTTACGGCTATGAGACTATCAAATTTGAAGATACCGTCGCGAAGGGCGAAACCTTTGCGAGCGTGGAAGTGGGCGCGGCGAGCAGATATGCTAGCGAAGATGCGTGGATTACGTTTCGTTTTTACGAGACGTTGCGTTCCACGCTTGAGCCTCGTCTTTTAGAAATCGCGCGAGACGTGGAGTTTCCGTTTGTTTTGACCTTGCTAAATATGGAAGCGGGCGGCGTCAAGCTAGACCGAAACGCCTTGCGCGAGATGATAGCTAGCAACGCCGCGAGCTTAACGACGCTCAGCCGCGAGATTTACGAGCTTTGCGGCGAGAGTTTCAATATCAACTCTACCAAACAGCTTGGCGAAGTGCTTTTCGAGCGACTTGCCCTGCCCGCTAAGAAAAAAACCAAAACCGGTTATAGCACCGACGAGAGCGTGCTTAGCGGGCTGCTTGGCGCCCACCCGGTCATTGCCAAACTCCTAGAATATCGCGAACTTTACAAACTCCAAACGACTTATTGCGAACCGCTTCTCGCGCTTGCTTCAAAGCGCGAAGATAGCAGGGTTTTTTCTAGTTTTATTCAAACCGGCACCGCCACGGGTAGGCTCGCTAGCAAAAATCCAAATCTTCAAAATATCCCCGCTCGCGGTGCGCGCGCCAAGCAAATGCGCTCGGCGTTTATCGCGCAGGAGGGTTTTAGTCTCATTTCACTCGATTATTCGCAAATCGAGCTGAGGTTGCTCGCGCATTTTAGCGAAGATCCCGCGCTGCTTGCGGCGTTTATAGCGGGCGAGGATATCCACGCGAGATCTGCTATAAACATCTTTGGCGACGCGCAGCCCGAGCATCGCGCCATCGCGAAGTCTATCAATTTCGGACTCATTTATGGCATGGGCGCGAATAAACTAGCCGGCGAATTAGGTCTTGATAAAAAAGCCGCCAAAGACTATATAGAGCGCTATTTTACGGCTTTTGAAACGATTAAGGACTTTTTGGACGGCATCAAGCAAAACGCGCATAACGACGGATTTGTGACCACGCTGCTTGGGCGTAAGAGATTTTTTGATTTCGCGGACGCGAACGGGATGCGAATCGCGATGTATGAGCGCGAGGCTGTGAATACGAAATTTCAAGGCAGCGCCGCCGACATCATCAAGCTTGCGATGAACGAGATTTATTCAAATTTGAACGCGGACGCGAGAATGATTTTGCAAATCCACGACGAACTGATTTTTGAGGTGCGCGACGAAATCGCGCGGGATTTCGCCGCAAAAGCGCAAGAAATCATGCAAGAAGTCGTGAGCCTAAAAGTGCCGTTAAAAACGAGCGTGAGTATAGCCAAAAACTGGGGAGATTTGAAATAACAACGCTTTTTTCTTTCAAATTTGAATATTCAAATTTGAATTAAGTTAATTTTTGGCAAAATTATGCGATAATGGCGACTTCAAGGAGTGAATTTTAATGGATTTAGCAACAATACTTGGAATGGTGCTCGCGATCACCAGTATTTCCATAGGCGATATTTTGGAGGGCGGTAACCCAGTTCACGTCATCCACCTTAGCTCGTTTATGATCGTGGTTCCTACCGCGATGTTTAACTCCGTAACGGCGACAAACAAACGCTATGTCAAACCCGCTTTCAAGGAGCTTGGTCTCGCTTTTAAGGGTTCGGGCGTCGATCTTGGTAAGCGCATCGCCGAACTAGTAGAATATAGCACGATAGCGCGCAAAGACGGTATTCTCGCACTCGAGCAAAAAGCCGCCAGTATAGACGACGAATTTTTAAAAGGCGGTCTAAGTATGCTAGTAGACGGTCAGCCTATCGACGAAGTCAAAGAAAATCTCGAGCTCGCCATAGAAACGATGGAAGAATATTATAAAGAATGCGGCGAATTTTGGGTGCGCACGGGCGAGACATGTCCTACGATGGGTCTAGTCGGCGCCGTCATGGGTCTAATGCTAGCCCTTCAACTCCTCGACGATCCTGCCGCGATGGCGATGGGTATCGCGGGCGCCTTTACCGCGACAGTTACGGGAATTATGGGTGCTTACGCATTTTTTGGTCCGTGGGGAAACAAAATCATGAACAACGCCAAGGACATCATTAGAGAAAAAACCCTTATTATCGAAGCTCTCGTGGGCATAGCCGAAGGCGCGAATCCTCGCAACCTCGAGTCTAAGCTCTTTAATTTCCTTGACAAAACCCAACCGCACGTTTCGCAGTTTAATA
>ONQI01000148.1 GCA_900319915.1 uncultured Campylobacter sp. | reverse complement strand
CGGACAAAGGCGACGCACGAGACGTTGAGCCTCGACGCCGATGAGCGCGCCACTGACGAGGTAGCTTTCTATGCCCATATCGACCATGCGCGTAATTGCGGAAATCGCGTCGTTGGTGTGCAGAGTCGAGAATACAAGGTGACCTGTGAGCGCGGCTTGGATAGCGATACGAAGCGTCTCTTGATCGCGAATCTCGCCTATCATGATGATATCTGGATCTTGGCGCAAGATCGAGCGAAGAGCGGAGGCGAAAGTAAGACCCGCTTTTTCGCTGACTTGGACTTGTTGAATCATTCCCATTTGATATTCTACCGGGTCTTCGACGGTGATGATTTTTTTGGCTATGCTTTTGATGTCGTTGAGCGCGGCATAAAGCGTGGTTGTTTTTCCAGATCCTGTAGGACCCGTAACAAGCATGATACCATACGGCGCTTTCAAATTTGAAGTAAATTTAGCGAAGTTTTCGGGGTGCATACCGAGGTCTGATAGACTGATGACGACTTTGGACTTATCTAGCACCCGCATAACGAGGCTTTCGCCGTTCATAATCGGCAAAGTAGAGATACGAAAATCGTATTTTTTGCCCATAATATCGACGCTAAAACGACCGTCTTGGGGTTTACGTCGCTCGGCGATGTCCATTTGAGATAGCATTTTTATGCGGCTCACGAGCGGCGGGTAGATGTCTTTTTCGAACACGAACGCTTCTGTGAGCATACCGTCTATGCGGGCGCGCACGATGCAGTTTTTTTCGGTCGGTTCGATGTGGATGTCGCTTGCGCGATTGCTTATCGATGTTTTTAAAATGAGCTCGATGAGTTTTAGGATACCGCTAGTGTTGTCGTTTTGAGCTGAAGCGTTACTAAGCTCTTTACGGATTTCATCGACTAGACCCGTCACGCTTTCGTTGAGCTCGATTTTGAGCATAAATTTGTCTATGATAGCGGGGTCGCAAACGGCGATTTTAAGTAGTTTTCGGTTGAATATGTTGCCTATGCGATCTTGCGCATCCAAATCAAACGGATTTTTGAACGCGACAAAAACGTTAATTTCGTCTTCTTTATAAGGAATTGCACCACAAGCGCGTAATTGCGAGCTAGACGCCCTCGCAGCAACCTTGTAATTGATGTCTGATTCTCCAAGCTCTACGTAGGTAAATTTGAATTTTTTAGCAAGTTCTCGCAAGAAATCTTCGCTATCTATTCCAAATTTGTCTACGATTTCTGGTAAACTCACCCGTCCTCGGCGATAAATCGACATCAAGGCGTCTAAAAAGTCCTCGTCGCTTAAAGCGATAATTTCTGCTAAAATTTCTTTTATATTTTTTCCGGCGCCAAGTCTAGATTCTACCTCGTTAGACTGAGCTTCGCTGAGTTTTCCATCGCGAATTAAAAGTTGCAAAATATCTTTTTCTATCTTATCCGCGCCTTTTTTGCGATATTCTTGATTATCGTAAAATTCAGGTCCTTGAACGGTGTTTTCCATCGTTTCTCCTTATTCCAGCGTTCCGCTCTGCGCTCCTGCAATGAGCGCATCCACACTTTTATCGGTTGGATTTTTGGCTTTGTAAGCTTCTAAAACTTTGATTGCTTCATCCTTTTTGCCACTTTTAAAAAGTGCTTTGGCAAAAATAACCCAACCTGCGTTTTTGTCCAAATTGTTTACGGTATACGCCCATTTTAACGCGTTTTGATAGTCTTTTTGGGCATAGTAAAGTTTGGCTAACTGTTCTGCAAATTTTACGTCGCCCGTAGATTCAAATTTGTTCTTTAAGCCCTCTGGAGTCGGAGCAACTTCTTTTGATTTTATCTCTATGACGCTTTTTGGTTTATATTGTTCATTTTTAGGCGCTTCAAGTGCGCTTAAATCGAGCGGAATAGCCTCTTCTTCTTTTAACTCCGCGTTGCCTTGATCGTCTTCAAAGGTTCGCTCGTTTTCTTTAGCGGCGCTAGCTGTGTATTTCGCTCTTTCTCGTGACTCGCGGGCGCGTATTTTCCACGCTTCTAGCTCTTCTAAGATGGTGTTATTTTTAGCTCTTAGCTCTTTGATTTCGGCGACCTTTTGTGCGGCTTCGTTTTTGTATTTGCTAGCCTCGGCGCCAAATTTGAATGTGAAAAATCCCAAAACGACAATTAGCGTGGCGGCGAGCAAGGCGCCGATTTTTAGAGCATTTTGTTTTTTGTGCCAAACTCGCCACACGTTTTCCATCAGTGAAACTTCATATGAATCAAGCATTTATCATCTCCCCTGCAAGAGCCGCCATTTCAAGAGTTTGCTTAACGCCTTTGGAACTTGTAAGCATGGTGGGGCGATGCTCTTCATAATATTCGGCGAGCTCGAAAAAGCGATAGAGTAGTTTGTTTAGTTCGCGTAGATTGCCGCCGCTAAAACGGTGCAAAGCGCGAAGGGCAGTTTTGTCAAAAATCCTAAAACGCTCGCCAAATCCATGTAAATCGAGTTCTTTTTGCACATATAGTGCCACCTCGGCGAACGTGGAGTTTCTTAGTTCTATATTTTCCCAAATGCGAGTTTGGAAATGCGCCTTGGCAAGCGCGTCTTCGCTTGCAGTTTTGTGGATAGTAAAAAGAATTTTGAAAAGACCGCTGTCTGCCAAAAAACGGATTTTTTCTACAAGTGGCGCGGGGTACAATTGAGCTTCATCAAGAAGCAATATTATTTGATTGTCCAAATTTGAATTATTCGCGTCGCTTAAATTTGATTTCAAATTTGAACGTTCTTTACATTTAGCGATGATCTCTTCAAATTTGATATTATCCTTTGTCTCGCCCCAAAGCTCGTGAAATAGCGCGCTTGCCATTTCGCCTTCTGCAAAAAACGGGCGAGGAAAAAAAACGATTTTTTGTTTGTCTTTTAAATCGGCGTAAATTTTTTGGAGTAAAAAGGTCTTGCCGCAACCCGGTTCGCCATAAAAAAGCACGAGGCGGGCGGGTTTAGAGAATGCGCTCACAATTTTTTGATATGCGAGCGCGGATTTGTCGAGCCCCACGTACGGAGAGTCGCCAAGGCCGGCAAATACGTTCTTTGCGGCACTGTATGCATTACTCATACATTACCTTGAAAAATCCCAAGTCTTTGAGCGATTCTTTGATAGGTCCAGAGCCGTTTGGATCGACCAAGTGCGGTGTAATGACAAAAATAAGTTCGTTAGTGCTAAGCGTGTCTTTCACGCTTTTAAAGAAATAGCCAAGCACCGGGATATCACCCAAAACCGGCACTTTATTGATATCTTTGCCAATTTGCTCGGCGATGAGACCGCCTATAATAACGGTGTCGCCATCGTTTACTCGCACAACGGTGGAAAGTTTCTTTTGGACGGTATCGGGCGCGATTTGACGAATGACCGGGTCTCCTTTGTCGTCAATTAGGCGAGTATTGTCGTCGTTCCATTTAAAGTTACTTAGGCTCGGATTTATACGAAGCATGATTTTACCGTCTTCACTAACTTCCGGTAAAATATTTAGTAAAACGCCTATAAATATCGAATATTGATTAGTCTGAGTTGTGCTGGTGCTAGATTCGAGGTTTGTTGCGCCATTGACTATTTGGTAGTTAACATTGTCGCCCACTGAAATAATAGCTTGTTGGTTATTCATAGCCATGATTTTAGGGCTTGAGACGACTTTGGTGCGACCTTTGGTTTCTAAGAAATTTAGCACGCCGTCTAGGCTGAAATTTAGCGAACCGCCTATGACGAAACCGCCGTCTTGTTGGCTGGTGGAAGGTAAGGTTACGTAGCTTTTGCCAAAATAGAAGCCGCTCGGCGTTGAACCGTCTCCAAGATAGGTATTAAATCCTAGCTGAAATTTTGACCAATCCACGCCGCGCTTAAATTCGTTGTTAAGCTGAATAGAGAGGATGGATACGTCGAGCAAGACTTGTTTTTTGAGACTTTTTTCGAGTTTGTCAATATAGTCTTCGATGCGCTTAATTTGCGCCGCGGTGCCGGTAACCGTCACGAGTCCCGCGTTTGGATTAATTATGGGGTCCGGGGCTACGGTTTTTTCGCTACCGTTATTAAGGAGAGCTTTAATCTCTTCGTTTAGTTTCTCCCAAAAGTCAAATCTTT
>ONQI01000150.1 GCA_900319915.1 uncultured Campylobacter sp. | reverse complement strand
TGTGCTAAATTTGTTTGACATAGTCAGACTTGGCGGTAAAAAAGCAAGTGCGAAAACTACGACCGCCGAAGTGCAGTTAATCGGGCGTGGAGCGAGATATTTTCCATTTAGCGATAAGACGCTTTTCGATGATGAAAGCCGTAAATTTGTGCGAAAATTCGATAACGACAGCGAAAATTTAATGGCTAGTTTAGAAATTTTAAGTTATCACTCGTTTAACGATGTAAGCTTTATCGCCGACCTTGAAAAAGGCATGAGAGAGCAAGGACTGCTCTTTGGTGATGAAAGGGAAAATTTCGAGCTAAATCCGACTAAAAAAGCAAAGCAAATAACGCAGAAAAATAGAATTTTTTATGTAAAAAACAATAGAACGAAAAAGTGGAGTCTTGGCAAAAAATATGAAAAAAGCGAGATAGAAAGGCAAATAGGGATTTTGCAGTGTCCGTATTTTTCAAAAGGGTTGAGCGAAAAAGAGATTAAATTTGACGAAACGGGCGAAGAAAAAGAACTCCATATAAATAAAAAACTAAGCGAAGCTGTGGAATTTAGCGTATTTGCAAAGGCAATGAATATTTTAAATATCACATTTGCCGATATAAAGGACTTTTATGAGTGCAAGGGAAAATTTGATTTTTACATAAAACTTAGCGAAATTTGGATTTTGTTTGATAAAAGGCAAAAATTCACGCTAAATAATCAGCTAGAAATCGCCAAATTTATACTTACAAACTTTAACAAGCTTGAAGAAAAGATTAAAAACGAATACGATGTGAGCGAATTTGGGGCATATGAGCTTAAAAATTTCGGAAAAAGATTTATTTTTAGGGATAAGGCAAAAATGGTAAATAGTGATTATGAATGGCTATATTATGATAAATTTTCAAAAGATAGCGAATTAGAACCTGAATTTTTGAAGTTTATCGAAGAAAATAAAGATAGGATTGATAAAAAATTCAAAGAGTGGTTTATCGTGCGAAATGACGGCTTTGATGAGTTTAAAATTTATGATAATCGCGAATTTGTCGGAGACGAGAAAAATCCGACTTATGGTGTGGGTTTTGAGCCTGATTTTATATTTTTTGGCAAAAATGGCGATGATGATTATTTGAGTGTCGAGTGCTTTTTTGAGCCAAAAGGCGAATATTTAGGTGGCAAAACAGGCTTTAAAGATAGCTGGAAAGAAGAACTTTTAGGGATGCTTGACGGAGCGGAATTTGATAAAATTTTAGATGAAAAAAATGAATTTGTTTGCAAAGCAACGCTTAAAACTATCGGCTTTCCGTTTTTCTTTGGTCGTAATTTAATGCAAAATCAAAAATTTGATGAAAAATTTAAAGAAGTTTTTAAATGATTTTCGGGGCGGTAATTTTACTTTTACCGCCTTTTAAATTTGAATATTCAAATTTGAATCACTCTTCACCTTTTTCTCTTTTGGCGTAAAAATCCGCTCTCCACGCCTCGAAGCGCTCTTCTAAAATCGCGGCTCTCATTTGTTTCATCAAATTTAAATAATAATGCAGATTGTGCAGGCTCGCTAGGCGGTAAAATGTAAGTTCGTGCGCGCGGTAGAGGTGATTTAGGTAGGCTCTCGTGTAGCGACGGCAGGTGTAGCAGTCGCACTCTGGGTCTATAGGGCGCTCGTCGTGGACAAAGCGCGCGGCCTTGATACTCATTTTGCCAAAACTCGTAAAAAGCGTGCCGTTGCGGGCGTTGCGCGTCGGCATGACGCAGTCGAACATATCTACGCCTCTATAGACGTTTTCGACGAGATCTTCTGGCGTGCCTACTCCCATGAGGTAGCGTGGACGAGAGGCGTCCGTGTGAGGCATGAGGGCCTCTACCGTATCATACATTTCTTGATTGGTTTCGCCAACGCTAAGACCGCCTATGCTAAATCCGTCAAACGGCATGCTGACGAGCTCTTGCGCGCAGCGTTTACGCTCCTCGGCGTCCGTGCCGCCTTGGATAATGCCAAAAATATTTTGATTTAGCCCCACGCCCTCACCTTGCTTTTTTAGATGGTATTCTATCGCCTCATGCGCCCATTTTAGCGTGCGATCGACGCTTAGATGGATGCGCTTTTTATCCGCGGGCAGCGCGACTAGGTCGTCGAGTATCATCATGATGTCGCTACCGAGCTCGTATTCTGTATCAAGCACGCTTTGCGGGGTGAAAAAGTGCGTGCTGCCGTCGATGTGAGATTTAAATTTGATTCCCGCTTCGTTTGGTTTGCTGTTTTGCGAGAGGCTAAACGCTTGAAATCCGCCGCTGTCTGTGAGAAAACTTCTATCAAAGCCCGTAAATCCATGCAAGCCGCCAAAATCTGCGACTATTTTCGAACCCGGGCGCAAATACATATGATAAGTGTTGGCAAGTATGATTTTGGCGTCCAAAATTTCGCTCATATCGGTCGCGTCTAGACTCTTTACGGCTCCCACCGTGCCCACGGGCATAAAAACGGGCGTTAGTATGGTCGAGTGCGCGGTCTCAATCGTGCATGCGCGGGCGTTGCCGCAGGTTTTATCTATTTTAAATTTCATTTGTGCTAAAATTCCTTAATTTTATTTGGAGATTTGCGAATGAAAAATATCCTCATCGTCGCTGACGGCATTTTAGCAAAACATTTCTTAGAAAGGCTTTTGGAAAGTAAAAATCGCGGTCTCCATAACTTTGTCGTAGTCGCTCCCGATTCCGCCACTATTCCGGCGATAGACGTCAAACCCGAAAACTTTACATTTTTAAACTTCGACCCAACTAGCCTTAGCAAACTCACAATTGTAATGAATCTAAGTTTCGAACGTGCGGTCATCATGATGAAAGACAAAGGAGAAGTTCTCGCCGTGCGCGAAAATTTGCGCTCGCTAAATCCAAAAATCGAGCTTGTAATAGCGGATTTCTGGGGTTTGCAGCTGCTTGCTAATTCAAATTTGAAACTTATCGACACCCGCGAAATCTTAGCTTCTCGTTTTATCAACTTTATACCCGAATTCCCCGTCATCGCTACTTCCATCGGTCTTGGCAAAGGCGAGATAATGGAGGTTCTCGTACCGCCGACGTCGGCTTATGCGTATAGACGTGTAGGCAATATTCATAAGAAAAAATGGCAAATCTCAATGATTTACCGCGATGGAAATTATATTTTGCCTACTAGCGATACGGTTATCGAGCCAAACGATACTATTCTCATAGTGGGCGACCCAAAAGTACTAGAACGCGTGTTTTATTCTATCAAAAACGAGGTCGGACAATTCCCAAATCCATACGGTAATAACATTATGGTCGTCATCGATATGGTAAATATGACTCCATTGGAGCTTAAGTCGTTGCTTAGAGACGCTCTAGCCGCGCACCACGCTTTCAATAACCGTAAACTCGTTATCAAGGTTGTCAATGCCACGCTTTGCGATGTTTACGACGAAATTAAAGCTATGCATTCAAAAACTATTCGCGTCGTGATTGACTATCGACTTGATAAGCCGGAAGTCACCAAGCAAATTTTATCGGAAAACGACGTGGGGCTCGCGATGGTAAGTGAAAAATTCTTCGAGCGCAAGAAAAAAATGCTATTTAACGCACGCGTACCGGTTCTAAAAGTCGGCAAAGGTAGATTTGAAGACATTGCCGAGGGTATACTCATCGGCGATATAGAAATCGCCAACAGATTAGCCGCGACCATCATAGACTGTTGTATGCAGCTGGCTTCGAATATCCACTATTATTCGACAAACAAAAAACTAAACGCTAGCCACGAGTATTTCGACGAACTCGCTAAACTTTTTGGCAAAGAGGTACGAGTATCGCATTTTGATAGCAATCCTTTTCTCAAGCTCAGAAAGCGAAAAGACGTTTTGCAATTCGTGCCGTTTAGCAAAAAAATCCTCAGCAACAAAGTCGCTAGCCTGTTTTCACGCGACGCGGATAGGCTTAGCTTTTTATTAGAAAACAATTATCAAATATTTATTCCACAAGATGAAAAAAATTAATATTTTAAGTTCTTTGGCGGTTTTTGGATTATTGTGCGCGCCGCTTGCGGGTAATTCAAATTTGAATAATTCAAATTTGAACGAACCTCTCACCGCCGTTTCAAATTTGAACTTTTTAGTTCCAAAATACATCGCTAGTGCGGGAGGGGTCGGACTTTATGGCGCCGCGCTTGCTATTCGTGGCACGACTTGCGGTGCGGACGAAGACGTTTTAGCGTTTGACGAAACGCTAAAATTGGCCTTTGAAAACCCCCGCGAATATGCCGCCGCTTTACCGCCACGAGATATTCTTGAAAAAACAGTGAGCCAAACGCGCGAGTATTTGAGGTTTTGGGCGGTTAAAAGCATAAGTAATTTCGCGCTTTTTAAAGCGTTCGAACAAGAAAAAATCACCGCGATGGACAATTTTGCTCGGTATTTTGAGACTAATTTCAAATTTGAGGGCGATGAGGTCGCTTTTTTTGCCGCCCGCGTCGCAAACGAGCTAGAGTACTTGGCGGCGGGTAGCTATGCCAAACCGTATGCGCTAAGTCCGCTAGCTAAGGCGATGCAAAGCAAAACGATGGATGAGGAAGAAATCTCTGCTCAAATTCTAGCCGCAAAACCTAACGTAGCGCAGCTTTCGGAACTATTAAATATCGCATTGCTTTATGGGCGTACTCGTTCGCTCGCAACCTCGCTAATCGAGCTTGGCGCAGATCTAAATTCGGGCGATGAGAACGCGCTATTTTTTGCGTTAAAAGATGTAGAAATGGCCAAATATCTGATTTCACGCGGGGCGAACGTAAATTATGCTAATTCTTTTGGCAAGACTCCGCTTTTTTATGCGGTGCAGTTTGGCGACGCGCATCTTGTGAATATGCTTTTAGAACATGGTGCGAATGCAAATGCTAGCTATGTTTCGCAAAGTTTAAAGGACGCGAAGGCTTCCGGTTTTGACGAGTTACCGTTTTACCAAAATCTTTGCGCGCTTGAACGCACCGGGCGCACGGTTTTGATGCACGCGGCGATGCATGCGAACCCTCAAATCCTAGATTTACTTATAAAAGCGGGCGCGAATCCGGAGGCTCGCGATGAAGCGGGTCTTAGCGCGAGCGATTACGCGCAAATGGCCGGTAAAAAAGAAAACATTGAATATTTGCAAAAAATCGGTTCAAATTTGAAATAAAAATGGTAAATCGCTAATTTTATGCTTGCAGGGGCGGGCTTTGCTCGCTCGATAAATAAGGAGATGATTATGAAAACGGCTTTCATCACGGGCGCGACGTCTGGCTTTGGCGAAGCGACGGCTAGGGCGCTATACGCGGACGGCTATGCGCTCGTTATTTGTGGGCGTAGGGCGGAGCGGCTTAGCAGGCTAGCTAGCCAGCTTGGCGAAAACGTGCTATCTATCGAGCTTGACGTGCGAGATAAAAGCGCGGTTTTTGCGGCGGTCGAAAGCCTGCCTGAAAAGTACCGCGAAATCGAGATTTTGGTCAATAACGCGGGACTTGCTTTAGGTCAAGAAAAAACGCCCGATGCTAGTCTCGAGGATTTTGAAACAATGATAGATACGAACGTCAAAGGACTAGTTTACGTTACCAAAGCGATTTTGCCCATTATGATGGCGCGCAAAAGCGGTTATATCTTTAATCTTGGCTCGGTCGCGGGCGCGTGGCCGTATCCCGGCTCGCACGTTTATGGTGGCACGAAGGCGTTTGTGAGACAGTTTGGGCTGAACCTGCGCAACGACATTCAAGGTTCGAATATCAGGGTAACGACAATCGCTCCCGGTATCGCCAAAACCGAATTTAGCGAAGTGCGCTTCAAGGGCGACCACGAGAGAGCCGAGGGCGTTTACTCGGGCACGGACTATCTTACCGCTGGCGATATTGCGCGCATCATTTCAGACTGCGCCAAACTTCCGCCGCACGTCAATATCAACTATCTTGAAGTCATGCCGACAACTCAAAGCTGGGCGGGGTTCGCGTTTGAAAAAAATTGATTGTGCGGTCTTTGGCGCGTGCGCGAGCTGCGTGCTTGGCGGAGAATACGGGGAACAAAAGACGCTCAAAATAGAGCGCACAAAAGAGTTGCTAGGCGAGTTTTACGCGGGCGAAATCGAGTTTTTTGAGAGCGAGCAAACGCATTTTCGCTCTCGCGCGGAGTTCGGGCTATTTCACGAGGGCGAGAGTATTCGCTACGTTATGAGAGGAGCGAACGGCGAGCGCGTTTTTATCGAGAAATGCGCGATAGTAGACGATAAAATCGCCGCACTCATGCCTTGCTTAAAATCCGCGCTCGAAGCGAGCGAAGAGCTCAAATTCAAAATATTTGGCTGCGAGTTTGTAACCACAAAGCGCGAGATTTGCGCGGTGCTTCTTTATCACCGCGACGTGGAGCAAATAAAATCCCCGCTCGCCGCGCTGCACGCTAAGCTTGGCATAAACTGCCTTGTGGCTAGAAGCAGGGGCAAAAAACTCGTTTTTGGCGAGGAACTGTTACGCGAGGAGCTCGCGGTAGATGGCGGCGAAATCCGCTACGTGCTTAGCGAAACTAGCTTCATTCAGCCAAACCGCGGCGTAAACGAAAAAATGCTCTCATACGCCGTCCGCGCAGTCTCTGGCGGTCGCGACCTGCTCGAGCTATATTGCGGGCACGGCAATTTCACTATCCCGCTTTCGTTCAAATTTGAAAACGTCCTAGCCACGGAAATCAACAAAAGCTCGATTGTCAAAGCCCTAGAAAACGCCCGAATAAACGGCGCTAATAATATCCGTTTTGCTAGAATGAGCGCCGAGGAATTTGTGAGCGCTCTAAAGGGAGAGCGCGAGTTTCACCGCCTAGAGGGCATAAATCTACCGGGTTACGATTTTTCACACGTTTTAGTGGATCCGCCTCGCGCGGGTTGCGACGAGACGGTGCTAAATCTAATAAGAAACTACGAAAATATCATCTACGTCTCTTGCTCTCAAGAAACTCTCGCGCGCGATCTCGCCGCGCTTGCGTCCACTCACGAAGTGCGTTCTTTGGCGCTTTTTGACCAATTCGCGCACACGAACCACATCGAAACCATCGCCGTTTTATTAAAAATATCCAGATAAAATATGTTGATTAGTGTAATTATCCCTGTATATAACGTTAAACCTTTTCTTGAAGAAGCTGTTGAGAGCGTCATCGGTCAGACGTATCGAGATTTGGAAATCATTATAGTCGATGATGGCTCTACTGACGGTTCTGCTGATATTTGTGATAAATACGTACAGATAGATAGTCGCATAAAAGTGATTCATCAAACAAATAAAGGTCTCAGTGCCGCTAGAAATACGGGGCTTGATATTATGAGTGGCGAGTTCTGCACTTTTTTGGATTCTGATGACGCCCTTCATGCGGACGCGCTTCGTAGAGCATTTAACGCCATGCAAGAGCATAATTATGATATTGTAGAATATAGATATGCCAGATTTGAAACTACTAGCAAAATGAGTTTTAATAAAAGCATAAGTGAGCCTATATCGGGTTACGCGAAGGAGGGGCTATATACAAAACAAGAGGCGCTAAATCTACGAATTAATGGAAAAATCACAACGTGCGTTTGGAATAAAATGTATAAGCGAAAAATATGGGACAGACTCCGATTTTGTGAAGGGCGCAATTATGAGGATCTAGATATAATTTTAAGACTTTTAGCTAGAGCAGAAAGTGTGTTTGTGCTAGACAAAACTTTGGTGAAGTATCGCAAACGACAAGGTAGCATAACTTCTACAAATACACTAAAAAACATTAAAGATAGAGTATGGTCGCAAAAACAATATATAGAGGACGCAAATAGTCTTTTGCCAGAAAACATCAAAAATGAATCAATAAAAAAAATAACTAAAAATTATTATGAGAGTTTGTTGGCTAACTTTTTTGCTTGTAGCATGATGCCAAATTTGAAAGGGTGCGCATTTTTTTTAAAAGAAGAGATTAATAGTATTAAAAAAGATGTAGATATAAGGATGACAGGTAAAAAATTACAAATTAAATCTTTTTTATATTCTTTCGTTCCGCTTGTAATTACGATTTCAATTTATAAATTATATAAACATTATAAGAACAGTAATTTTAAAAAAATATTCATAATTAGATTTACCAATAAAGTTTTTAGGAAAACCGGAAGAATAATAAATAAATTGGAAGTGCATACTAAAAGTGCGCTAATAGGAAATAGACTTCCTTTTTACTGCCCTTGTTGCGATATTCATCTGAAAAATTTCGTAAATCTTAATTTTGACAAAAACCCAAACACTTTTGACTCGGTTAGATATGAACATATGGATCAAGATGTATGTTGCCCTTTGTGCAGCTCTCTTCCTAGGCATAGAATACTGATTAGTTGGCTCGCTAATAATGAAAAATGGCTGAAAAGCGCTAAAATTTTGCACTTTGCGCAAGAAAAATCGATCCGAATATGGTTAAATAGGCATGATATTAAATATGTAACGGCAGACCTTTATAATGAGGCCGATTTACAAATAAATATTGAAGATACCGGTCTAGATAGCGATTTATGGGATTTGATTATTTGTAATCATGTTTTAGAACACGTCTCCGATTATAAAAAGGCTCTAAGAGAACTATATAGGATACTTAGCCCAGACGGGAAAATAATAATTTCATTTCCGGTCGATACTTCACTAAAAAGTATTTATGAAAACGACCAAATTACCACTAGGGAAGACCGAATCGAACATTTTGGGCAATATGACCATTTACGTGTTTTTGGTGCCGATTCGCCAGCGATACTCGAGAGTTTTGGTTTTAAAGTAAGCGAGATTAATGGAGTTGACTTCACTAAGGAAATTAAGCCGGTAATAGGCCCAGCAGATTACGATTATAACGTATTGTGGTGTTTATCAAAATAATTCAAAGTTAAAGCGTTTGCTGTTATTGTTTAAAATTCGGATAACCTATTTCAAATTTACTCACTTTTCGCGCCAAAGCAAAAAATTTCGCCCGTTTTAGCCGAAAAATATTCAAATTTGGCTATTATTTCGTAATTTAAATTTGAAAAAAGGTAAGCAATGATTCACAAGATTCTCATCGCGAATCGCGGCGAAATCGCGGTTCGTATCGTGCGCGGCTGCAAAGATTTGCATATCAAAAACGTGGCGATTTACACCGAGCCGGATAAAGACTGTCTTCACGTCAAAGTCGCCGACGAAGCCTACGAAATCGGCAAAGACCCGATAAAAGGCTATCTTGACGCCAAACGCATCGTCGAAGTCGCCAAAGCTTGCGGCGCGGACGCGATTCACCCCGGATACGGTTTTCTTAGCGAAAATTACGACTTTGCGCGCGAGGTCGAGGACGCGGGGCTTATACTCATAGGACCAAGTAGCGAAGTCATCCGCAAAATGGGCAACAAAAATATCGCCCGCTTCCTTATGAAAAAAAACGGCATTCCGGTAGTTCCGGGCACCGAAAAACTCAACAATGAAACTATAGAAACCATCAAAGACTACGCGCAAAAAATCGGCTACCCGGTCATCCTCAAAGCTAGCGGCGGCGGCGGCGGACGCGGTATTCGCGTGGTTTACGGCGAGGACGAGCTAGAAAGCAATTACGAAAGCTGCAAAAGAGAGGCGAAGGCGTTTTTTAATAACGACGAGGTTTTTATGGAAAAATTCGTCGAGAAACCGCGCCACATTGAGTTTCAAATTTTAGGCGACAATTACGGCAATATCATTCACCTTTGCGAGCGCGACTGCTCGATTCAACGTCGCCACCAAAAAGTCATTGAAATCGCGCCTTGTCCGACTATCAGCGATGATTTGCGCAAGCGCATGGGCGTCGCCGCCGTCGCCGCAGCCAAGGCCGTGGGATATCGCAACGCGGGCACGATTGAGTTTTTGCTAGATGATTACAATAATTTTTATTTTATGGAAATGAATACGCGT
>ONQI01000151.1 GCA_900319915.1 uncultured Campylobacter sp. | reverse complement strand
GAAAACGCCCGTTTTTTCATCTTTGCTCACGCGCTCAACCGTGGTAGAAACCGTGCGAAGTCCAAAGCGACCACATTGCTCCCTCCAAGGCTCCATGAAGCTAAGACCCTCCGTTTTGGCCACGCCCGGATAGTTTTCGATCTCGCTACTAGTCATAATCTGCCCGCCACTCATACCGCCACGCTCAAACATCACGACGTTTTTAAGCCCGCCGCGGGTGGCGTAAAGTCCTGCGCTAAGCCCCGCGGGTCCTCCACCAATAATCGCTAAATCAAGCATTTTATCTCCTTTGCGATTCAAATTTGAAATTTAAATCAAGTGGAAAATAGTTCAAATTTGAATTAGATTTTGGGTTGGAAGATTTCAAATTTAATTCAAATTTGAAATAAAGAAGAGCTCAAATTTGAACCTTCGCGAAAGGAAGGTTCAAATTTGAAAGAAAAATTATAGCAAACTTGACACTTTGTCGGCGATTACGCCTTTGCTTTGCGCGCCTATCATTTGGTCTTTCACTTCGCCGTCTTTGATGAAAAGCAAAGTCGGAATCGAGCGAATGCCAAATTCTATCGCCAAATCTTGCGCTTCGTCGGTATTAATTTTGACGACTTTAGCTTTGCCCTCAAAATCCTCGGCGAGTTCTTCGATAACCGGAGCTAACATGCGACAAGGTCCGCACCAAGGAGCCCAAAAATCCACTAGCGTTACGCCTTCGGCGGTTTGTTTGTTAAATTCGTCCTTGCTGACTACTTCCACATATTTTCCCATGATTTCCTCCTAATAAAGATTATTAACAAAATCAAATTTAGGTCGCTAGACACTCACGTTCTCATAAAACTCTATCCCGCGAGCACCGACGCAAATCGCGTCGATTTCGTATCCTAAATCTAGGTTGTATTTTAGCATAAAAAAGTTAATAGTTTTTATTATTTTTAAAATTTTCTTTTGATCTACACGGTAAATCGTTTCATAATTTTTATTTGTTGCTTTGACTTCGACAAAGTGTAAAATATCGCCGTGCCTCGCTATGATATCGATTTCGCCAAATTTGGAGTGAAAATTTCGCTCCACTATCTCAAAACCGCGCTCTTCCAAAAACTTAGCGGCTTTGTCTTCGGCACGAAAGCCGAACAAATAATCGGCTAGCCCGCCCAATTAGCTCTCTATCCTTATCATAAACGGTTTGCCGACTACGAATTTTTCGCGTCTAAGCCCCTCGACCGCGCGTTGCATATCGGCCTCTAGACAGGTATGCGTGGTAAAATACAGCGTAGTGTTCGTATCGTCTTTAGCACGAGGTTTTTGGAGAAAGCTATCGATTGAGAGATTGTTTTTGCTCATCAAATTTGCAATTTTTGCCAAAACCCCGATTTCATCGACAACTTTTAAGCGCAAATAAAACTTCGTGCGAATTTCGTCGCGGCCGACTAAGCGCAAAGTCTTGCCAAGCGGCGCTTTGTAGCCCAGCATTGGCGTGCGAATTTGACGCGCGATATCGATTAAATCACTCACTACCGCACTCGCCGTAGCGCTACCGCCCGCGCCCGGACCATAAAAAAGACTCTCGCCAAGCACGTCGCCAACGACGCTAATCGCGTTCATCACCCCATCGACTTTAGCTATCATCTTGTCTTTGCCAATGATAGCCGGATGCACGCGCAATTCAATATTTGAGCCTGATTTTTTGGCTATGGCAAGGAGTTTTATCGCATAGCCAAACTCGTGCGCAAAATAAATATCTTCGCTAGAAATCTCGCTAATGCCCTCTATAAGGATATCTTCGGGTTTTGCGTCAACTTTATAAGCGATGCTTGCCAAAATAAGTAGCTTGTGCGCGGTGTCGAATCCGCCCACGTCAAAAGTCGGATCGGCCTCGGCATAGCCAAGATCCTGCGCGTTCTTGAGCGCGGTTTCAAATTTAAGTCCACTATTCATCATATTTGTGAGAATATAATTGCTCGTGCCGTTCATTATGCCCGTGATTTTCTCAATATGATTCGCGCTAAGCCCTTCGCGGAGGGCTTTAATGATGGGAATGCCGCCTGCCACGCTCGCTTCGTAACCAAAAGGCGTATCGCCCGCAAGGGCTTCAAGTTCGCTTCTGTGGTAAGCCAGCATTGCTTTATTTGCGGTAACGACGGCTTTTTTACGCTTTAAAATTTGACTTACTATTTCGTAAGGTCTTTCCACACCACCCATGAGTTCGACAAAAACGTCGATATCGTCGCGATTTAAGACGCTTTGCATATCGTCCGTGAGCGGGATTTGACAATCGCGTTTTTTGTTCAGGTCGCGCACCACGCCGATGACGGGGACAATCTCTTCACCCGAGCGCGCGGTAATGATGTCTTTATTTCTAAGAAGGACGTTGGCGACTTCGTTTCCGACTGTGCCCACGCCTAAAATCGCTATTTTCATTGCAACTCTTTAAGGTAATGTTTGATATTTCTCGCGGCTTGGCGTATGCGGTTATCGTTTTCTATAAACGCTATGCGCACGTAATTATCTCCAGCCGCGCCAAATCCAGCGCCCGGGCTAACAGCCACGCAAGCGTGCGTGAGGAGTTGTTTGGCGAATTCTTTGCTGCCGATATTTCCCACTTGAGGGGGGATTTTCGCCCACGCAAACATACTTGCGTGAGGTTTGGCTATTTCCCATCCCGCCTGCGCAAACGCGTCTATGAGCACATCACGACGATGCTCGTAAGTCTGCCTGATTTGCTCGACGCAACTTTGATCGCTATCAAGCGCGATCGTAGCGGCGACTTGGATAGGGGTAAACATACCGTAGTCAAACCACGATTTGATTTTTTTAAG
>ONQI01000155.1 GCA_900319915.1 uncultured Campylobacter sp. | reverse complement strand
TGTGCGCTCGTTAAAGGCTTTACAAAACTCCATAATATTAACGCCTTGCTGACCAAGAGCTGGACCAACTGGCGGGCTTGGATTCGCTTTAGTAGCGGCAATTTGTAATTTGATTTCGCCTACAACTTTCTTAGCCATAAACTTCTCCTTATATTATCTTTTCAACTTGAGAATATAAAATTTCAACCGGAGTACTACGTCCAAAAATCGAAACATCTAGACGAAGTTTTCCATGAATCATATCATACTCGGTAACTCTACCGTTGAAGTTAGCGAACGGACCTTCGGTAACGCGAACAATCTCACCTTCTTCAAACGAAATTTTTGGTTTTGGAGCTTCTTTTTGGTTTGCTTTTTCCAAAATCAGATTTATATCTTTGTCGCTAAGTGGCGTAGGTTTTTTAGATTCGCCAATAAAGCGACTAACTCTTGGCAATGATTGAATCAAATGCCAAAGCTCTGTATCAAGGTCGAGATTCGCAAAAACATAACCTGAGTACAAACTTCTTTCATTGATTTTTTGTTTGCCATTTTTAATTTCGATAACGTCTTCTGTGGGAACAACGATATCTTTTAATTTTTCGCTTATGCCGTGGTCAATAACTAAATTTTCAACGGCTCTCTTCACACTCATTTCGCTTCCAGCATAAGTTTGAATAGCATACCATTTATGTGCCACGTCTTCCCCCTTACGCTAGGTTAGAAATAGAAAAAGACATAATCATATCCACTAACGCAAGAAACAACGATACGATAGCTACCACCGAAAAAACGGCGATAAAAGCATTTCGCATTTGCTCCTTAGTAGGGAAAATTACTTTTCCTAACTCTACTCTTGATAATTTAAAATAACTTATTAACTTTTCCATACTCTACCTTATCATGGCAGGGCAGGAGGGATTCGAACCCCCAACCATCGGATTTGGAATCCGGCGCTCTACCGTTGGAGCTACTGCCCTAATGGCGCATTAAAGAAGCGAGCTTATTTAAGCTTGACTTCTTTATGGACTGTATGTTTTTTTAATCTAGGGCAGTATTTTTTAAGCTCTAATTTCTCGGTCGTTTTTTTACTGTTTTTTGTAGTTGTGTAGTTGATATCTCCACATTCAGAGCATTTTAAACCGATTTTAATTCTAGTATTACTAGCCATTTGTTTTCCCTCAATTTAAAGTGGCAAGCGGCGTAGAGCCGCTTGCAATAAAATTACGCCAAAATTTTAGAAACGACGCCAGAACCAACTGTTCTACCACCTTCGCGGATAGCGAAGCGTGTTCCGTCTTCCAAAGCTACAGGAGCAATAAGCTCAACTGTAATTTTAACATTATCGCCAGGCATAACCATTTCAGTGCCAGCAGGCAAAGTAATAGAACCAGTAACGTCTGTTGTGCGGACGTAGAATTGTGGTCTATAGTTGTTGAAGAATGGAGTGTGGCGTCCACCTTCGTCTTTTGTTAGAATATAAACTTCGGCTTCAAATTTGGTGTGAGGAGTGATTGAGCCTGGTTTACATAAAACCATACCTCTTTCGACTTCTTCTTTCTTTGTGCCGCGTAGCAATACGCCAATGTTATCACCAGCTTCACCTTGATCCATTTCTTTGCGGAACATCTCGACGCCGGTAACTGTTGTAGTTTGAGTTGGTTTAAGACCAACGATTTCGATAGTGTCACCAACTTTTACAACACCTTTTTCAACTCTACCAGTAACAACCGTACCGCGTCCAGAAATTGAGAAGATGTCTTCGATAGGCATCAAGAAATCTTTGTCTGTATCACGAGTTGGAGTTGGGATATAGCTGTCAACTGCAGCCATAAGATCCATAATTTTCTTTGACCATTCGCCATCGTTGCCGGCTTTTGCTTCTTCAAGCGCTTGAAGAGCTGAACCTTGAACGATTGGAGTATCGTCGCCAGGGAAACCATACTCGCTAAGAAGCTCGCGAATTTCCATTTCGACTAGCTCTAGAAGTTCTGGATCGTCAACCATATCGCATTTGTTCATGAAAACAACGATATAAGGAACGCCTACTTGGCGAGAAAGCAAGATGTGCTCGCGAGTTTGAGGCATAGGGCCGTCAGCTGCAGAAACAACTAGAATCGCGCCGTCCATTTGAGCGGCACCGGTAATCATATTTTTGACATAGTCGGCGTGGCCTGGGCAGTCAACGTGCGCATAGTGGCGATTTTCAGTTTCATACTCAATGTGAGAAGTAGCGATTGTAATACCGCGCTCTTTTTCTTCGGGAGCGTTGTCGATATTATCATAGTCTTTAAGTTCAGCTAGACCTTTTCTAGAAAGAACGGCCGAAATAGCGGCTGTCAAAGTAGTTTTACCGTGGTCGACGTGACCGATGGTACCGATGTTTACGTGTGGCTTAGAGCGGACAAATTTTTCTTTTGCCATGGTATCCTCCGTTAAAAATTTCAAAGTTTATTATTTGCATTTCTTATTTAGCAAAATGGAGCTCATAGCGAGACTTGAACTCGCGACCTCTTCCTTACCAAGGAAGTGCTCTACCTCTGAGCCATATGAGCAAGCAAACTCGCGTGGCAAAACAGAGACTGCAAATAACGAACGACTAAAAGCCAAACTGAAAGAAGTGAATAGTAGAATAAAACTAAGCACAGCTCCCAGTTAATCCCGATTTGGAGCGGGAAACGAGGCTCGAACTCGCGACCCTCAGCTTGGAAGGCTGATGCTCTAGCCAACTGAGCTACTCCCGCGTCATAGCAATGGTGGTGAGACGTGGATTCGAACCACGGAAGACATAGTCAGCAGATTTACAGTCTGCCCTCGTTGGCCACTTGAGTATCTCACCCTAAATTAATAAAAATTGATTGCTATTTATCTGGTCAAACACTGTAAAAAAATGGAGCTGGTGGACGGACTTGAACCGCCGACCCGCTGTTTACAGGACAGCAGCTCTACCAACTGAGCTACACCAGCACCTTTAATTTGTGAGCCGTGATTATAACCTATTTTTTTTGAAATGTCAAGAGATTTTGATAATTTTCCTTTCAAATTTGAAAAATATTTCAAATTTGAACTTTGCAAACGAGCAAAGCCCGTATTTGCGCCCGGGGCTCACCGCCCCTAAACCCCGCGCTCGCGACATTGTTCGGCTACGCGGACTGAATTTGTTGGATTTTAAATTTGACTATTCAAATTTGAATTGCACAATTTAAATCAGTGCTCGATTTTGAAAGTGAAAAACTTGCTCTTGTAATCCACGTTTCCGATGGCTTCGTATTGCGTGATAGCGGCTTGGATGTTGCCGGTTTCTTGATAAAGCCAGCCAAGAGCCATGCGGTAGTTTTGCGCGGTCGGGTTGGTGAGACGCGCGAACTCGATGTAAGCAATAGCGCTCTCCGGATGCGAGGAGCCGATGGCGGCGACGGAGGCATGGAAAAGCGTGCCGTCGTCGGTAAATTTGTTCTCGTAGACGAGTTTATTATAAATTTGATACGCTTCTTCGTAGTTGCGCGTAAAAAGATCGATATAAGCAAGCGCTTCTAGAATACTATTGACGTTATCCCCGGCGTTTTCGAGGTCCCTTTTGATTTGCTCGCGTTCCAGATTTAGCATACCCGAGACCGCAAGCAAGCGCACAAACTGCCTACGTGCGATGATACTACCGCCGTATAGCGCGCCTTTGTCGATTTGGGAATTAAAAAAGTAAATTTGAATGTTTTTAGCGAATTCTTTGATGTCTTCATTTTCATAGTTACTAAGGAAAAATAGCGTGTGCGTGAGCGCGTCTCCCGGCATAATTTCTAGCATTTCGCGGCTTTTTTGCTTGGCGATTTCTAGGCGATCGTTCAAATTTGAAGTAATCAAGTCAAAAGCCGTGCAAACCGCTTTTTTGCAGTCGCTCTCCTCGAGCCAACGATTGATCGCGGCGGTGTTGCCTTGGAGCAAGAACATAACAGCCTCGTAAAACTCGCGGTATTGCGTAGTAGTATCGTTCGCCAGATTTTCGCTAATTTCGCGATCTAGACGTCTATGGTCGCGCCCGATAAGCTCCGCGGTAACCGCCGCATACACGCCCGCTAAATGGTTACGCGGATTTAGGTGATAGCTTGTAACAAATTGTTTGTAGGCGCTAGCAAAATCGCCTAGTTTTGCGTAAGTCAGTGCATGATCAAAGTGCAAAATCGAGTGGCGCGAATAGACTTTGGTAAGTCGCTCGAACTCCGCGTTCGCCGCCCTTAACCGTCCTTCAAGCGCGAGAGATATGGCGCGGGCGAGATCGGCGTTTACCTTCGAAACGGTTTTTCCTGTTTGCAAATATTTCTCCGCCTCGCTATTTTCCGCGATAAAGGCGTTTATACCACCCTTGCGGATATATTGCATAGTTTGCTCACTATCGTAGGTCTGGTATGGCGTAAAATATATAAGCATTTCAAATACGTTATCACGATTAAAAAATATTTTCTTATCATATGCGGCTTGAGTCGCCTCAATACTAAAATATTCGGGCTTTAAGACGACTTTGATAGGAAAAGTCGTTGTCGCGAAAGTCGCGTTTTTGTCATAAACCTCGCTAAGTTCGTTTGCGGCTGTGCCAAAATTACCCGTTTTCATATTAACGATCGCACTCGCTAGGCGGGCATAATAGTAATTTTTATCCTCGGGATGCACCGCCGAGAGGTATCTTTTAGCTTCACCATATTTACCAGTGCGCGCATAGAGCAGACCTAACGGCAAATTTGAATTATAATTTTCTATTTTGTTTATAGCTTTGATGGCTTCTTCATCTTGATAAAGCAGGCTAAAAATTTTCGATTTTAAATATTTGATTTCATCTTTATAAAAAGGATAATCCACACCTTGCAAAATATAAAGCGACTCCACATAAAAGCCCTTGTAATAGTTCAAAAGCGCGTCGTAGTAAGCATAATGCGGACTCGAAGTATCAAGGAAAGTCCGCGCCAAATCGATATAATATTTGAAAAGCGGCTCGTTGTTTAAATGCAGGGCGCACACGGCGGCGTTAAGCGCGCTCACGTCGGCGTTTTCGCGAATTTCTATGGCTTTTTTAAAAGACGCTATAGCCTCGGCGTAACGCCCCTGATTCATCTGCGAAACGCCCAAGTTGTAGCTAGAAAGCGATTCGCTAAAACGACTCACATTTTCATATATTCTCAAAGCTTCAATTTTATTTCCGCTTTCATAAAGTGAATTAGCTTTTTTGAGCATATCATCGATTTTAGAGCGATTAAATTGCTGAATAGCCGGGCGAGATTGCTCGACCGGAATGGGAGAAGAGTCAAAAGCGTTTGTCTGCTCTTCTTTGCCGCTAGAAAGCACTATAATAAGCACGGCGACGAGGATAATAATAAGTACGCCGGCGCCAGCGCCTCCAAAAACAAGGAGCTTTTTGTTTTTAGAAGAAAGCAACCCTTCTTCTTTGACTTCTTCTGCACTATCCTTTTTATCCTCGGCGTCCTCAAGGGCTTCTATGGGGATAATTTCGTCGTCGCCTGTCGCTAGGACAACTTCTTGGGAGTTGTTTTGCTCTTGCTCGTCAGCCACGTTTTAGCCCTTAGAGATATTTTTTGAGCGCATCCGGGATATCAATAGAACCGTCGGCGTTTTGGTAATTTTCCATGATCGCGATAAGTGTGCGTCCGACCGCTAGACTTGAGCCGTTTAGCGTGTTTACTAGCGAGTTTTTACCGTTTTCCTTGTAGCGGATTTTGGCTCTGCGCGCTTGAAAATCGCGAGTGTTTGAAATAGAGCTTATTTCACGGTATTTATTTTGACCCGGTAGCCAGACTTCTAGGTCGATGGTTTTGGCCGCGCTAAACCCAAGATCGCCGCTACAAAGCATCATATGACGGTGCGGAAGCCCCAAAGCGGCGAGCATATCCGAAGCGCAAGCGACCATTTCATCAAGCATTCTTTCACTATCTTCAGGCTTGGTAATCGATACAAGCTCGACTTTTTCGAATTGGTGTTGACGAATCATACCGCGAGTATCTTTACCCGCGCTTCCGGCTTCTTGACGGAAACAAGCCGAATAGCAAGTCATCTTGATAGGGAGATTTTCCGCGGGAATGATTTCGTTATTATACAGGTTAGTGACGGGTACTTCGCTAGTTGGAATGAGATAAAATCCGTCGTTTGTTTTGTAAAGATCGTCTTCAAATTTGGGTAGTTGACCCGTGCCATACAGCGTCGCGGCGTTGACGAGAAAAGGCACGTTTACCAGCTCAAATCCGCGCGAGGAGTTGAAATCTATCATAAAATCTACAAGCGCGCGAGATAGTCTAGCGCCCATACCCCTAAGCACGGTAAAACGGCTACCGGCGAGTTTCGCGCCCGCCTCGAAATCCAGCCAACCAAGTTTGGCGCCAAGTTCGTAATGCTCTTTTGGAGTAAATTCAAATTTGCGCGGTTCTAGCACTGTTTTAACGCAAACGTTTTCGTCCTCGTCCGCCCCCAAAGGCACGTCGTCGTCGATGATGTTTGGTACGCGGCTCGCGATTTTTTCGAGTTCTTCATTCAAATTTGAAACCCGCTCGTTAGCCTCGCTTAATTTTTTCTTGTTCTCTTCAAGCTCGCTTTTGAGCGCACTCGTATCTTCGCCCGCGCGCGCTTTGGCGCCTACTTCTTTGGATTTGGCGTTTTGCGTAGCTTGGAGATTTTCAAGATTTTGTTTTTCAAATTTGAGTTTGTTGTAGGTTTCAAGTAGCGTTTTTAGCACGCCTTCATCGACTTTTTTGGCTTTTAGTTTCGCGTTAAATTCATCAAAGTTCGTTTCAATTAGCTTTAAATTTATCATTTTTATCCTTATCTATAAATTCCGCTTAGTTCGCGCACCGCGCGCATTTTTTCGCTCGCGACCGCCCTAGCTTTTGCGGCCCCCGCGTCCAAAATCGCGAACACTTCGTCCTCGTGCGAGACGTAATATTCATATTTTTCGCGCGCTTCGCCGAAATAATCCCAAACTAATTCGTTTAGATACATTTTAAAATGTCCGTAACCCTCGCCGCCTTTTTCGTAGCGCGCGGCGAGTTCTTTTTGTCCCGCTTCATCCAAAAATAGCTTGGCGATAGCGAAAATATTGCAATCGCGCCAGTTTTTTGGATCTTCTAGCGGGGTGGAATCGGTGACGATAGAAGAGCATTGTTTTTTGAGCTGTTTAGCCGAAGCGAAAATATCGATTGTGTTGCCGTAGCTCTTGCTCATTTTCGCGCCGTCCGTGCCGGGTACCGTGGCGATATTTTCCTCGACTTTGGCCTCGGGAAGCGTGAAAACCTCGCCAAAAGCGTTGTTAAACTTACCCGCTATATCGCGCGCAATTTCGACGTGTTGGATTTGATCTTTGCCCACGGGCACGGCGTTTGCGTCATAGAGCAAAATATCGGCAGCCATCAAAACGGGATAGCTAAAAAGCCCGTGGTGCGCGTCGAAGCCCTTGGCGAGCTTATCTTTGTAAGCGTGCGCGCGTTCTAAAAGACCCATAGGCGTGAATTGACTAAGAATCCAATAAAGCTCGAGCACTTCTTTAACGTCGCTTTGCACCCAAAAGGTGGATTTTTCAGGGTCGATGCCAAGAGCCAAAAATGCGCAAGCGGCCTCAAAAGTGCTATTTTTAAGTTTGGCGCCGTCCCCCGAAGACGAAGTCATCGCATGATAATTCGCAATAAACATAAACATATCGCTTTCGCCGGCGTTTTGAGCCTCAATCATAGGCTTAATACTCGCGAAATAATTTCCCAAATGCAGTTTTCCAGAGGGCTGCAAGCCCGTCAGCGTTCTCAATTTTGCTCCTTTTGGCTAATCAAATTTAAAATCTCCGCGGCGATTTTTTTCTCGCTCTTGCCCTCGCATTCAATGATGAAATCGGCTTTTTTGGCGTATTCGCTTTCTCTTGCTTTGAATAATTCGCGCGCCTTTTTCAAATTTGAAAGTAGCGGGCGTTTGGCGAGTTTCTTCTGCGCGTTTGGCGAGTTTTTTATGCGTTTCATTATCGCGTTAAAGCTCATTTTGAGGTAAACTACCCGACCTATTTTTTTCAAATTTAAAACGGCGTAAAAGCCGCCGCCGGTGGAAATTATCGCGCCTTTTACGGAGGTTTCTAGGAATTTGGCCAAAGACTTTTCTATGCGGCGAAACGCGGCCTCGCCGTCCTCTTCAAAGATTTTTTTGATTTTTTTATTCGCGAAACTCTCTATCATATCGTCGCAATCAACCGCGAAGCGTTTTGATTGTTTGGCGAGTTCGCGAGCGGTGGCGCCCTTGCCAACGCCCATAAATCCTATCAAAATAATATTTTGCTCGCCAAAATCCGCCTTTTTGGCTTCGGCTTTTTTGGTTTTTTTGTCCTCGACTTTTTTGACCGTTTTGGCGGATTTTTTATTTGTTTTCTTCACCGTCATCTTCGCTCCTAGATTTGTTTTTTGGTATAAGCACCACAGGCGTGCCGCTTAGCTCGAAATTTTTACGCAATTGGTTTTGCAAATAGCGCAAATAGCTAAAATGCAACTCGCGAGGTTTGTTCATAATAAGCGCGATTTTTGGCGGCGCGAAACCAAATTGCGCGCCGTAGTAAATCTTGACCGCGCGACCGTGCACGCGAGGAATCGGGTGGGCGAGTTGAGCCTCTTCAAGCACGCTATTTAGGCGCGAAGTTTGAAGTTTTTGCGTATAATTTTTGTAAATATCCAAAATCATGCCGAATATCTTATGCACGCGCTTGCCGCCCAAAGCCGAAACGCTGATAACGGGCGCGTAAGCGAGAAATTTGAAGCGGTCGCGCAAATCACGCACGAACTCGTCGAAATCTCTCTCGCATTTGTCCCATTTGTTTAGCACGATGAGCACGCCTAGTTCGTGTTTTGCCACAAGCCCGGCTATGCGCTCGTCTAGTTCGTTTATGCCCTCGCTCGCATCTAGCACGAGCAACGCGACGTCCGCGCGTTCTAGGATTTTTTCGGTGCGGTTTAGGGCGTAACGCTCTATACCCTCGATTTTGCCGCGTCTGCGAATACCGGCGGTATCGACGAACTCGAACGCTCTGCCCTCTACTTCGACCGTTTCGTTCACGGGATCTATCGTCGTGCCGTCCACGTCGCTAACAACCGAGCGTTTCGCTCCCACAAGGGCGTTTAATAGGCTTGATTTGCCCACGTTTACACGACCGATGATGCCTACTTCGATGGTTTTGTTTGCGTAGTCGATATCATCCGAGAGCTCGCCGTTTTCGTCGTAAGCGTCTAAAAAGTCCTCGAAATCGTCTTCAACGCCGCCCAACTCATTCAAATTTGAGTTCAAATTTGAACTAGGCAAAAGTTTATAAATCCAATCGCAAAGTTCGTCCGTGCCGGCATTGTGCGTCACGGATAGATTAAAGCGGTGCTTCGCGCCAAAACTCGCAAATTCCTCGCTGCGCTCTTCGTCGCGCTTGCCGTCGATTTTGTTGATAATTAGCGCGATGGGTTTGCCTAGCTTTTGGAGGTCATAAAAGAGCCTTTTATCTTCGTCGCTCGGATACATTTTGCCGTCTACCATAAAGACGATTATATCGGCGTTTGCGGCCTCTGCAAGCGAGTTGGCGCGGACGTTTTTGAATAGCTCGTCGCTGTCGTCCAGACCCCCGCTGTCGATGAGAAAGCATTTTTTATCGCCTAAAATAATTTCAGTTTTGTTCACGTCTCTCGTGGTGCCCGCGACTTCGCTCGTAATAGCGATACGGCGACGAGCTAAGCGATTAAAAAGCGAGCTTTTGCCGACGTTTGGACGACCCACTAAAATGACTTTTTGCATAATTTTCCTTTTAAAAAACGCCTGATTATAGCGAAGTTTTGCTAAATTTATGAAAAAATCAAGCCAAAAAGCGATAAAATTGCGCCCGTAAATCGCGGTTTTGGAGTTTCAAATTTGAAAAATTTTAGCCAATTTTGGGCGCGTAATCTCAGTATTTATTATATGCTTTTAGCTTGCTTTTACTTTTCGCTTCTAGGCGCGTTATCAAAGATTTTGAGCGAGCAAATAAATAGCGTCGAGATAGTATTTTTTCGCAACCTCATCGGACTTTTTATTATTCTTGTCGCGCTTCGTAAAAATCGCGAATGGGGCAAAGGAGGCAAGCCCGTCTTACTCGTATTTCGCGGCGTCATCGGCGCGGTGGGGCTGTTGTTATTTTTCCATAATATCGCCCATATCGACCTCGGCACGGCTTATACTTTCCAAAAAACGGCTCCTATTTATATCGCGCTGTTTTCGGCGTATTTCCTCGGCGAGCGGCTTAGCGCGCTTGGTTGGTGCGCGATAATTTTGGGCTTTGTAGGTATCGCGCTCATAGTCCAGCCTCACGTGGGTGTGAGCACGAACGATATTATCGGCGTTTGCGGCGGTATTTGTATGGGCGCGGCTCTGACTAGCGTGCGAGAACTCCGTCGCTACTACTCCACGGACGTGATAATACTCTCGTTTATGTTTTTTGTCGTATCGGTCATGGCGGGCTTGCTCGTAGCGGGCGAGTTTGGCGCGGGAATTTTCAAATTTGAATTCCCAAATCTATTTGGCTGGGTTCTCGTAGCCTTAGTGGGGGTAAGCGGTTATCTATATCAACTCTACGTCACCAAATCCTACGCCGCCACGCGCAAAGCCGGGATCCCCGCGGCGGTGAGCTACGCCGACGTCGTGTTTAGCATAGTCTTAGGGCTGGCGCTAGGCGACGCCTTGCCAAACGCGCTCGCTCTAGCGGGTATAGCGGTAGTCATAGCTAGCGGTCTTCTCATCGCAAAGGAAAAATAATAATGCCACGTAAACAATTTAGTCCGTTTTTGATTTCGCATTTATGTATTTATTACGCGCTGATGTCGGCGTTTTATAACTCCGCCATAGGCGTGGTAAGCAAGGTTTTAAGCGCGGAAATGAGCAGCTTTGAAATCGTCTTTTTTCGCAATCTCATCGGGCTTTTTATCGTGCTTTGGGTGCTAGCCAAGACGCGCGATTGCAACTTTTTTGGCGGCGGACATTTGGGGTTGCTGCTCTTTCGCGGATTTATTGGGATTTGCGGTGTGAGCGCGTTTTTTTACAATATCGCCCATACCGATTTAGGCACCGCGTTTGCGCTTTACAAGACCGCGCCTATTTTCACGGCTCTCGCGGCGGCGTATTTCTTCGGCGAAAAGCTAAGCCCTTTGGCGTGGTTTGCGATAATCCTCGGATTTTTGGGCTTTGCTATGATAGTCCAACCTAGCCTCGGTATCAAGCCGACCGATATCGTGGGTATCGTGGGCGGACTTTGCTCTGGGCTTGCCCTTACTAGCGTGAGAGAGCTACGCAAGTATTACAGCGCCAACACCATCGTGCTTTCATACATGATAAGCGGAACCGTGCTTATGGCGCTCGTTATCGGCGCGGGCGAACTGGGCGCGTATGATTTGCACTTCGTCGTCCCTAGCGCAAAAGCATGGCTCTATATCGCGCTGGTCGCCGTCGGAGGGTATTATTTTCAGCTTTATCTCACCAAATCCTACGCCGCCACGCGCAAAGCCGGGATTCCCGCGGCGATAAGTTATAGCGAGATTTTGTTTAGTATGGCGATGGGTTTTGCAGTAGGCGACGTATTGCCAAACGCGCTCGCGCTCGCCGGAATTGCGGTGATAATCGTGAGCGGACTTTTGATAGCCAAAGAAAAATAAACGTAAGCGTCTCGGCTTTTGAATGCTTTTGCGAGATTGTTCGCGTTCGCTTCACTGCGACGAGCGTTTAAATTTGTTTATTACCCCGCTCGCACCGCGAAACGCTCAAGCGCGTTGTCGCGATGAGTGCGAGCGCATTCGCTCGCGCTCCAAAACTCGCAAAATCATCTTAAAATTCTTTGCCGCAAAACTAACTATTTAAAATCAAATTTGAATTTAAAGATAAAAGGCGATAGGATTTTGCTACATTCAAATTTGAATTATCAGTGAAAGAGACGAAGCGATTTCAAATTTGAATTAAAGGTTAAAAGGCGAGGTGATTTTTGCGATATTTTGCGCGTCGTGAAGCAAAAAGCGAGCGCACGATAGAACACGAAGTTCATCAAGCGAGCTTTTTGCAAATCCCGCGCAAAATAGCCAAAAAGCGCAAGCCGCTACTTAGAGTGCGTCGAGCGATACCACTCGTTATATTCTAGGATAAGCGGCGAGCCCGCTATATAGCTGAGCTCGGGAATATCGGGGCGCTTTTGAGCCAGCGTTTCATACGCCGAAGGCGCGACCGCTCCGGCGCCGCAGTGAAGTATCACGGGGCGACCTTGCGGGATTTCGTTATAGCGCTTTTCCATCTCGTCGTGAGGAATATGCATCGCGCCGATGAAGCCCGTTTTGAGCTTCCAATAGTTCGTATTGACCTCGACTATTACGAGATTTGGCGTAGTTTTCATGTAATCTAGCGCGGCTAGGGGAGTGAGCCCGCCTAGGCGTTTAACCTTAGATTTTGGAGCGGCGGCTTTGACGTTTTCCGCGCTAGCGCCCAAAGGATCGATGTCCGCGCCGAGCGCAAAAGCGACCGTTAGCGAAGCGGCAAGTCCCGCGAAAAGCAATTTTTTCATCGTTTTTCCTATCGCTCAAATTTGAATACAATAGTAACAAAATTATTCTAAAAATATAATTATTTCGCGCCCAGCCTTTTCTTGCGCGTTTCAAATTTGAAATTAAATCAAATTTGGATATAATCGCGTTCAAATTTGAAAAGGAAAAATGATGATTTTAATCGCCGGTCCTTGCGTCATAGAGAGTCGCGAGCTCGTTTTCGCCGTCGCCGAGAGACTTCGCGAACTCGCCTCCAAACCGTGGATAGATTTTTATTTTAAGAGTAGTTTTGACAAAGCCAATCGCACGAGCATTAGCAGCTTTCGCGGTCCCGGGCTCGAAGAAGGTCTAAAAATCCTAGCCGAGGTCAAAAGCAAATTTGGCTTCAAAATCTTAACGGACATCCACGAGAGCTACCAAGCCGCCCCCACCGCCGAGGTCGCCGACGTCCTCCAAATCCCCGCGTTTCTTTGTCGCCAAACCGACCTGCTCGTCGCCGCGGCAAAAACAAAAGCCGTGGTAAATATCAAAAAAGGTCAATTTCTAGCACCGCAAGCCATGGCGCACAGCGTGAAAAAAGTCCTCGAAACTCGCGGCGCAGCGGGCGCGGGTTACGAAATCGCCAAACAAAACGGCGTGTGGCTGTGCGAGCGGGGCAGCACCTTTGGCTACGGTAATCTCGTCGTGGACATGCGCTCTTTGCCTATCATGCGCGCCTTTGCTCCCGTAATTTTCGACGCGACCCACAGCGTGCAAATGCCAAGCGCGAACGGCGCGAGCAGCGGAGGAGACGCGAGATTTGTGCCATACCTCGCCAGAGCCGCGGCCGCCGCGGGCGTGGACGGATTTTTTTACGAGACGCATATCAATCCTTGCGAAGCGCTTTGCGACGGACCAAATATGCTAGATTTGGACGCTCTGGCGCGAAACATCGAGCAAATCCGCGCTATCCGCGAGGCGATCGGCGAGACGCCCGCTATTCAAATTTGAAAGGCAAATCATGTCAAGCAGCGGTAAAAGCAAACTTCGCAAAGACGAGCGAAACGTCGAAACTATGAGCGGGAACGAACGCCTCGCGCTCGAACTTAGCGCGGAACTAACGAGCCTAGGCAAGACCTGCGCGGCTCTAGCTATCAAACTAATCAACGGCGAAATGCGCGACGAAGAGCTTGGCGAGGTGTATCGCGGTCTGCTAGTTTCATTGCGCCGCACTAGAGAGGGGCTCGCCGAGGTAGCCAAAAACGGCGAGAAAAAGTAGTTCAAATTTGAATTATTCGAGGGCGCGAAGCCGCCTTTTCTCGCTCTTACGATTTCAAATTTGAAATAATCCCACTTTAAACCCGTTTTTGATATAATCGCGTTCAAATTTGAATTAAAAGGCGAAAAATGAGCACAAAAGGATTTGTTTTTATTTTGCTGGGCGCGACGCTGGAGTGCGGCTGGGTTTACGGGCTCAAACACTCTACAAACGCGCTCGAATGGGGCTTAACGGCGTTTTGCGTGGTGACAAGCTTCTTTTTGTTTATGCTTGCGTTTCGCTACGTTGGCGCGAGCGTGGCGTATATCGTGTATACCGGACTCGGGACGCTTTTTGTGGTCGGCGCGGAGATAGCCGAGTCGCTCATGGCGGGCGAAGGAACGGAGCCGTGGCGAGTATTTTTCGTGCTTACACTCATGGCGGGCGTCGTGGGTATCAAGGGAGCGCGGTCGTGATTTATTTTTTCGCTTTGCTTGCCGCGGGCGGTTTCGAGGTCGTCGGGGTCGCGATGATGAACGCGTTTTCTCGCGCCCGCACCGCTCGGGCTAAAACGCTCTACGTCGTCGCGCTAGCCGTAAATTTCGCGCTCTCCCTTAGCGCGTTAGGCTACGCGATGAAGGGTTTTCCGATGTCGGTCGCTTACGCGATATGGACCGGTATCGGCGCGGTCGGAGCGGTAGCGATAGACGTGTTTGTAAACCACGCCAAACTTGGACGCGCCAAGGCATTTTTTTTATTTTTAATTATATTTAGCGCTATAATGCTAAAACTAATATAAGGAGAACTTAATGAATATCATCGAAGGCAAACTAGCCCTTTCGGGCGAAGAAAAAATCCTCGTCATAAACGCGAGATTTAACCACATCATCACAGATCGCCTAGTAGAGGGGGCGCGCGACGCGTTTTTGCGCCACGGCGGACGCGAGGAAAATCTAAGCCTCATGCTGGTTCCGGGCGCGTTTGAGATACCTCTCGCGCTCGAAAAGGCCCTAGCGAGCGGCAAATGGGACGCCGTGTGCTGCGTGGGCGCGGTGATTAGGGGCTCGACGCCGCATTTTGATTACGTGAGCGCGGAAGTATCGAAGGGTATCGCGAACGTCACGCTCAAATACGCGCGCCCCGTGACGTTTGGGGTGCTTACGGTAGACAGCATCGAGCAAGCTATCGAGCGGGCCGGCTCAAAAGCCGGCAACAAGGGTTTCGAGGCTATGACGGGCGTCATTGAAATGCTCAGTTTATTTTCAAATTTGAAAGGTTAAAATGGCTACTAGACATCAAGTGCGCGAGGGCGTGGCGAGCATGCTCTACGCGCGCGAAATAGGCGGCGAGAGCGGCGAGTTTGTAGACGAGTTTTTGGGCGAGAAAAAAATCCGCAACGATCAGCGCGAATACGCGCTCTCGCTATTTGAGGGCGTGAACGCAAACATGGACGCGATAGATAGGACGTTAAACGCTAGGTTAGGCAAATGGAAACTAGACGAAATCGGCGCGGTTGAGAGGGCGATTTTGCGCCTTGGGACGTATGAACTGCTCTACACAGATACGGACACGGGCATAGTCATCAGCGAGGCGGTCGCGCTTGCAAACGAGTTTGGCTCGGACTCTGCGACGCGTCTCATCAACGGCGTGCTTGACGCGATTGCCAAAGATGGTTCAAACTTGAAAACCGCAGAAGTTACACTCGCGAGCAGCGAGCAAGTCACTTTAGAGGGGTCGAGGAGCGCGACTGCGCACCCGTCGCAAGGCGTGGCTTCGCCGCGCCGCGAAGTCAAAGATAAAGGCGAACAATGAAACTCTGCGTCGCACTTGATTTGCCTAGCGAGAAAGAGTGCCTTAATCTCGCGAGCGCGCTAAAAGGCGAGGACGTTTGGCTAAAAGTCGGCCTGCGCGCTTATTTGCGAGATTCCGCCGCATTCGTAGCCAAGCTCAAAAATATGGGTTTCAAAGTCTTTTTAGACCTCAAAATATACGATATTCCAAACACTACCGCCGACGCGTGCGAAGTCATGGCCGACACCGGCGCGGATATGATAAATTTGCACGCGAGCGCGGGCAGAGTGGCTATGAACGCCGTTATGGAGCGACTAGCAAACCGCAACTCGCGCCCTCTTGTGCTCGCGGTTTCCGCGCTTACTAGCTTTGACGACGTGGGATTTGGCGAAGTTTACGGCGAGCAAAAAGTCGCGGACGCGGTCATAAATATGTCGCGCTTAGCGCATGAGTGCGGGCTTGACGGCATGGTATGCTCGGCTTACGAAAGCCTTGCCATAAAGGACGCGACAAGCGAGGATTTCATCACTTTAACGCCGGGAATTCGTCCTTTCGGCGAGAGCGCTGGAGACCAAAAGCGCGTGGCAAATCTCGATTTTGCAAAATCGCAAAAATCTGATTTTATCGTGGTCGGTCGTCCTATTTACGCCGCGCCCGATCCCTTAGCCGCCGCTCAAAAAATTCTCGCAAATATCTAAAATTCCGTGGATTTTAAGCGAGTTATAAGAGATAAAAAAGTATAATTTTATCTCTTTACGGACAGATGGGTGAGTGGCCGAAACCACACCCCTGCTAAGGGTGCAACTCCTAACCGGGGTTCGAGGGTTCAAATCCCTCTCTGTCCGCCACTATTTTCCCTTATTATAAACTATTATAAACCACCTTAATTAAATCTTGCGAAATTGCTTTATATTCAAATTTGAATAAATTTTCTTTTTTTTCAAAAAAACCCTTGACAAAAGTTAGATATTTAACTATAATTCACCCTATGAAAAATAAATCAATCGTTTCGCAAGCCGCGAAATTAACCGAAAAAGCCAATGCGCTCATCGTTTCCGAACTAAAAAAACGCGGTATAATCGGTATCGCTCCGAGTCACGGCGATATTTTAGTTTTGCTTTTTGGTGGCAAATCTTTACCGATGGCGCAAATCGCCGAAGCTATCCACAAAACCAAAGCCACGGTAAGTGTGTTGGTGGATAAATTAGAAGCCGCCGGCTACGCAAGGCGCAGTCAAAGCGAAGATGACGCAAGAGTTTTTCTAGTTTCTCTCACCGAGAAAGGAGAAGCGTTAAAGCCCGATTTTGAAGCAATCAGCAAGTTTTTGCACGAAAAAGCTTTCGCTAATTTCAGCGATTTTGAACTAGACGCGCTAGAAAAATTGCTAAAACGAGCGGTTTCAAATTTGAATTGATTTTATTTTTTCATATAGTTAGACATCAAATCACATAAAGGAGAAAAATATGCTAAATTACTCAATCACAAAAGTCGGCGACGAGCCAAGAGTAGAGCTAAAAGAGGTCCTTGCGCTAAGCGGCTGCGAAGTTTCCATAAACGAGCTTCCCGCAGGCGTGAGCGTTCCTTTTGTTCACGAACACAAGCAAAACGAGGAGTTTTACTTTGTCCTAAGCGGCAAAGGTAGACTGTTTATTGACGGCGAAGAGCGCGAAATTGTCGCGGGCGACGCGTTTCGCATAGCTCCGAAGGGCAAACGCTGTATCGCGGCGGCTAAGGACAGCGCCGTTAAGTTTATCTGTGTGCAAACAAAAAAAGGAAGTCTTACCCAATGGACCAATGAAGACGGCGTGATGTCTGAAGGCGCAAAACCCTCTTGGCTATGATTTTAAACTTTAAATTTAAAAAAGTGCGCGGGGTGTAAAAACCCGCGAACCCTTAGTCTTTAATCAGATTTTTTTCGTAATTCTCTAGCGAATCACGGCGGCCTTCTAAGAAGCGTTCTAGCTTTCTTTTGTTTTCTTCAAAAAATACCTCGAATCCTTGCTCGTCGTTGATATTTTCTTCGCCAAATCTATCTAGCAAGACATTTGACGCGCCCGTGAGGACGAGGTATTTTCGCGCTTCGTATTCCAGCAAAACAACTTTATTTTGCGGGTCTAGAGAGCGCTCAAAAAGAATTTTAACCTCTCCGTTTCCGCTCAGCCCAAAATCGCTCGCCACGCTCCTCGCGCTGCTTTCATAATTCAAATTTGAATCCACGCGGTAGTTCAAATTTGAATTGACGCTAGATTTGAGATTGTCCGCTTTTTTGGCGACTTTACGCTTGACGATGATAAGAACGAAAAGCAACAAAAGTAGCACGCCGACGACGGCGAGATATTTGGAGGTCATATCGGGTTCTTCACGCGTAGCGATCGCGCCTGAGCTAGCCGCGCTACTTTGCGCTCTGGCGGCGGACTGGGCGGCGGCGAGCTTGGTCACGCGAATGCGAAGACCGAATTTATCGGCTGTCTTGGACGCGGTTATCGCGATGGGTTCTTCGGCTCTGAGCTCGACGCGGGCGGTTTCGGGATCTTGTTGGCTGATAAAAACACTCTCCAAAACGGGCGAATTGACGCTTTTTTCGATTTCTTCCTCGCTTACGAGGTCGTTTAGCAATAAAACGGTCGCGCCCGCCTCGGCTTGTTGCTTGATACCGCCCTCGTAAGGAGAATCGAAGCTAAGCATGATGTCCACGCGCTCGTTTCGCTCGTAAATGTTGTAAGTAAGCAAATTCGACGCAAACAGCGGCGCGGCGAGCAAAAGCAGTGGCAAAAATCTCATAATAACTCTTTTTTGAAATATTGAATGACCGATTTGGAATCTAGGATTTCGTTGATACGAATAGCGAGGTTTTTTTCGTAGACCATAACCTCGCCTTTACCAAAAATTCGGTTATTGACGTAGAGTTCGACGCTCTCCCCGGCCGGTTTTTCGAGGTCGATTACGGAGCCTACTTGCAAAGCGAGCAGTTCGCGCACCGAAATCGAGGTCGTGCCTAGCTCGCTAATGAACTCCACGCCGATATCTAGCAGTTCGTCGTAGCCGTGAAAAAGCCCATTGGGACTTAGCGCGTCTTCTTCGCTCATATTTTTTGGTAGCCTATTTTAAAAGTGCGGTTTTTGATTTTGTATACCCACGCTTCGTCAAATTTGATAGGGAATTTCTCCACATGACCGAGGAATTCGGGCGTTCCAAGTTTATAAGAGCCGGGCTCGGCGTCGTTGAGAAGATTTTTGGCGTAGCCCACGATTTGATTGGCGAGCTCGCGCGACATATCGACGAAATCTTGGTCTGTGAAATCTATCTCAAAGAGCGTCTTCGCCACGGTTTTTAGCAAGTCTTTTTTGTAATACAAATAAAAATGATACTCGCACTTCTCGCCTTTTTCCTTGAAAACCGGAATACTAGCGCCATAAACGTCGTTACCGAGCTTCACGCCGCTCTCTAACTTAACGCCCATGGTATTGCAAAAATGAAGCGTAGCCTCGTGAATCGCGTCTGAGATTTTCATAAAGACTCCTTATTTTTGCATAATTATACAAAATAATTTTAAATTTAATCTTTAAAAAGCTCGGCGATTTCGCGGTTTAGCTCCTCCACGCTCAAATTCGTCGTCCAGTCCACGATGCGAGTGCCCACAATCGCGCCGTCGGCGTAGCTTTTGGCGTTTCTGACGTCGGAATTTGTCTTGATGCCAAATCCCACGGCAAGAGGCAAACTCGTGTGCTTTTTCAAATTTGAAACGAGAGTTTTCACGCGCGCTACCGGTTCTTGGCAGCCTCCAGTGACCCCAAGCGTGCCCACGACGTAAATAAATCCGCTTGCGGCCGCCGCGATTTTTTCCGCCCTCTCGCCCGAGGTTACGCTCACCAACGGCACGAGTGCGAGACCCAATGCGTCGCATTTGGCGCGAAATTCTTCGCTCTCTTCAAAAGGCATATCGGGCACAATGAGACCGTCTATACCTACCTCTTTGGCGCGGGAGAGAAACTTATCCTCGCCGTAGGCAAAAATGAGGTTGTAATATACGAGAAAAACTAGACATTTGCTCGTTTTGGTAGTGGCTAGCATATCAAAAACAGAGTCTGTCGTCACGCCGGCCTTGACCGCGTGGAAGCTCGCCACGCTGATAAGCTTACCGTCCGCCATCGGATCGGAGTATGGTATGCCGATTTCGAGCAAATCAAGCGCAGAGCCATCTAAAGAGTTAATAAAATCGCGAGTATAATTCAAATTTGGATATCCCGCGACGACGTAACCGATATTTGCTTTGTGCGCGAAGGCTTTTTCAAACTTATCCATAAATCGTTCCTTTTTTGTAATTCATAATAGTGTGCATGTCTTTATCGCCCCTACCGCTTACGTTTACGACGATGTTTGAACGCTCTTTGAGGCTCGGACATAGTTTTTCGAGATACGCTAGCGCGTGAGAGCTTTCTATTGCGGGGATTATGCCCTCGAGTCTCGTGCAAAGCTTCAGTGCTTCCATACATTCGTCGTCTGTGACCGCGTGATATTCTACGCGCCTGATATCGTGCAAATGCGCGTGCTCGGGTCCCACGCCCGGATAATCCAATCCCGCGCTGATACTATGCACGGGCGAGATGCGGCCGTATTCGTCTTGGAGGACGACTGTTTTCATACCGTGGATTACGCCGTCTTTGCCGTTTGTGAGCGTCGCGGCATGATATGGCGTATCCGCGCCGAGCCCGCCCGCTTCGACGCCTATTAGTTTTACGTTCTCATCGTCCAAAAACGCGCTAAAAATGCCTATGGCGTTGCTACCGCCGCCTACGCAAGCAATGACGTAATTAGGATTTACGCCGCGATCTTTTAGCTGGCTTTTAGCCTCGCGACCGATGACGCTTTGGAAATCGCGCACGATTTTGGGATACGGGTGCGGACCTACGGCGGAGCCTATGACGTAAAAGCGCGTTTCGATTTCGTTCACCCACGCTTGGATTGCGGCAGTGGTGGCTTCTTTGAGCGTGCCAAGACCATCTTCTATGCTCACGACGTTAGCGCCCAAAAGCTTCATTTTGTAGACGTTGAGGGCTTGACGCTCTACGTCGCATTTGCCCATATACACGTCGCACTCTAATCCCAGCAAAGCCGCCGCGGTCGCGGTCGCCACGCCGTGCTGACCGGCGCCCGTTTCTGCTAGGACTTTCTTTTTGCCCATTTTTTTAGCGAGCAAGGCTTGAGCTAGAGCGTTGTTGATTTTGTGCGCTCCGGTGTGATTGAGATCTTCGCGTTTGAGATAAATATCGTGCCCGTAGTGCTCGCTAAGCCTGCTCGCGTAATATAGCGGACTTGGGCGGCCCACGTAGTGCGCGAGCAAATCGTCTAGCTCGGCGCGAAACTCCGCTGTGGTCGCGATACGCTCATAAGCCTTTTCAAGCTCGATTAGCGCGTTCATCGCGGTTTCGGGGACGAACTGCCCGCCGTATTTGCCGAAATATGCCTTAGTATTCATTATTCTCTCCGTTGATTTTTAAGATTTCTTTTATTTTCTCAGGGATTTTAAACCCGTTTTCGTCCTCGATTCGGCTATTAAAATCAAGCAGCCAAGGACGATATTTTAGGGCTTCGCGGGTGTTTTGTTCGCTCAAACCTCCCGCCAAACCCCATTTTAATTTTGAACCGTTCAAATTTGAAAGCAAATTCCAATCAAATTTGATTCCGTTGCCGCCTTTACTCGCGCCCAAGGCGTCAAATAAAACCAAATCGTATTTCAAATTTGAAATATTAGGAAGTTCGTCCGATACGCTAAACGCGCGCCAAATTTCAAATTTGACTTCGCGGACGGATTTTTCGCCATTCAAATTTGAAAAGTCTAAATCCTCGTAAATCTGGACCGCCGCGAGATTGCATTCACGGGCGATTTGCACGATTTGCTCCGCGCTTTGCCCCACGAAAACGCCCACGCTTTTCACATCCGCTTCAAGAGCCAAATTTGAAATATCTCGCGCGACTTCCACGCTTACTTTTCGCTTGCTAGGCGCGAAAATCAGCCCGATAAAATCGACCTTTTCCCCGCGCGCTCCGCAATCTAATACCGCGCGCGCTTCAAAAAGCGATTTTATCCCACAAATCTTAATCTTGGCTGACATAGCTCTCAAAAAACTCCCAAGCGCGTCCGCTATCTAGCGCGTCTTCGATAATAGGGCGCGCCGCGCTCGGGCTTGCCGCGCGGTCTGCGGCATAGAGCCCAAACATCGCGTTTAGCACGACTATATCGCGTTTTGCGCCGTGTAATTCGCCTTTCAAAATCGCTTTTGTGATTTCGGCGTTTTCTTCGCTGTTTCCGCCCTCTACGTCGGCGTGAAACGCCCTAGAAAAGCCAAATTGCTCGGGGCTTACGCGGTAGCTGGTGACGCGGCCGTCTCTCACTTCGTGCACTAAGGTTTCGTCGCAAAGCGTGATTTCGTCCATACCGTCCATGCCGTGCACTACTAGAGCGTGCTTGCGACCTAGTTTCATGAGCGTCTCGGCGATGAGAGGATTGACTTCTTCTAGATAATTACCCACAATTTGGTTGCTAAGACTCAAATTTGGATTTAGAAGAGGACCTAAGATATTAAACACAGTGCCGATTTTGAGACGCGTGCGGGCTTCTTTCACCTCGGCCGTAACGCGGTGGAAAAACGGCGCGTGGAAAAACGCGAGATTTTTCTTCGCCATAAGGGCGCGAAGAGCGTCTATATCGCTATTTAGCTTAATTCCGATATTATCTAGCATATCCGAGCTTCCGCTACGGCTAGAAACCGCGCGGTTGCCGTGTTTGGCGACTCTAACCCCGAGACTTGCTAGGATAAAAGCGCAAGTCGTGGAGATATTGATAGTGCGAAGCGCGTCGCCGCCCGTGCCGACGATGTCAAACATGGGGTCGGGGTCGCTGTAGGTGCGAGAATACGCAAGCACGCTACGCACGAGCGCGGCTAGGCTATCGGGATACAAAGAACGCTCGCTAATTAGCACCAAAAGCCCCGCGAGCTGCACCACGTCGTATTCGCCGCTCATCACGCTAGAAAATATAAACTCATAATCCCTGCCCTCAAGCGGGAAGCCTTTTTGCAGTTTTATCATAAACGGCGCGAAATTGACCTTTTCGCTTTTTGCAGCCTCTGGCTTATTTAGGGCGGCGAAGTTGGCTAGGATATTCGTACCATACCTCGTGAAATAGCTCTCGGGATGAAACTGCACGCCG
>ONQI01000157.1 GCA_900319915.1 uncultured Campylobacter sp. | reverse complement strand
TTTTTATATCCATAACGACCTCAAATCGCGCATAATTCGCTTTGTTATCGAGCAACTATACAAAAAGGCGCTATCTATGGGCGAAGCCTGCGTATTTGTCAACGACAGCGATCCCGATTACATGGTTTCAAAGGGTTTGATTGCGCCAGGAAAAGTCGTGCGTATCAAGTCCGTAGGCGTAAACGCGAGCGAGTTTGACCCGGCAAAAGTCGCGCCGGAGGATTTAGGATTAGGCGACAAAAAAATCGTGCTCATGATAGGTCGCGCGCTATGGGACAAGGGCGTGAGGGAGTTTTACGAAGCCGCCGAATTGCTATCAAGCCGCAAAGATGTGAGATTCGTTTTCGTGGGCGAAGGATATGCCGGCAATCCTAGTAGCGCGAACGAAGATTTCTTAAAAAATCCGCACGTCACATGGATACGCTGGAGCGATCGCGTCAAAGAAATTCTGCGCGCGGCTTATATTTACGCGCTTCCAAGCTATAAAGAGGGCTTCCCACGCACGGTCTTGGAGGCTATGAGTATGGAAGTGGCGTGCGTAGTCTCAAACTGCGACGGTTGCGTGGAAGCTATCGAAGACGGGCAAACCGGGCTAATCTGCGCCATGCGCGACGCGACCGATTTGGCGCGAAAAATAGAAGTTTTGCTAGACGATTCAAATTTGACTCGCAAAATGGGTAAACGCGCCCGCGAGGTCGTACTAGAGCGCTACGACGAGCCAAAAGTGGTGGCGCAATATTTGGAGCTTTACGGGAGGTTTATCGATGTATAGGCTGTTTTTTAAGCGATTTTTTGACGTTTTAGGCGCGGTCGCGCTGATTATTCTTACTAGCCCGGTGATGATTTGGGCGTATTTTGCGATAAAAAATCGCCTTGGGAGTCCCGTGATTTTTACCCAAGCGCGCCCCGGCAAAAATGAGAAGATATTTCAAATTTACAAGTTTCGCACGATGAGCAACGAGCGAGGCGAGGACGGCGAACTACTCCCGGATGAAGTGCGTCTAGGCGAGTTTGGCAAGAAACTTCGCGCCCTTAGTATAGACGAACTTCCGCAGCTTTTTAACGTCTTAAAAGGCGATATGAGCTTCATCGGCCCCCGTCCGCTACTCGTCGAGTATCTTCCGCTTTATAATCCCGAGCAAAAACTGCGCCACTGCGTGCGTCCGGGTATCACGGGTCTAGCGCAAGTAAACGGGCGCAACGACATCAGCTGGGCAAAAAAACTCGAGTTTGACACTCGCTACGCGCGCGAGCTTAGCTTCGCGCTAGACCTTCAAATCGCGATAAAAACAGTGCAAAAAGTCATCGCCAAAGAGGGTGTAAGTAAAGAAGGCATGGCGACTACCGAAAAGTTTAACGGACACAACTAATGAAGCGGATTTATCTTTACGGTCAAAGTGGGCACGGTAAAGTCGTAGCCGATATCGCGCGGGCTTGTGGATACGATGAAATCGTGTTTTTGGACGACGCGGGGAAGCTCAAATTTAGCCCCGATCTGCCAAAAGCAGATATTTTGATTTCGATTGGCGACTGCGCCACGCGCGAAAAAATCCAAAAGCGAGTGGAGGCTTGCGGCTTTGCTCTCGCGACGCTCGTACACCCTAGCGCGGTCGTTTCACCTAGTGCTAGCGTGGGCGCGGGTAGCGTCGTAATGCCGCGCGCCGTCATCAACGCGGACGCAAAAATCGGCCGCGGCGTCATAGTGAATACGGGCGCGATAGTCGAGCACGACTGCACGGTGGGCGATTTTGCTCATATTTGTCCCGCGAGTGCGATAGCAGGCGGCACGGTTATGGGCGAGCGAGTTTGGTTCGGGATAGGCTCGTGCGCCATTCAGGGCGTAAGCGTGGCGGACGACGTTTTCATCGGCGCCGGAAGCACAGTCGTAAGCGACATTCCTAAATGCCGGCTTGCATACGGTACGCCATGTAAGGTAATCGAGTAAATCAAATTTGAAAGAGTTGAGGGTTCAAATTTGAATAAGCGAAACAATTTTTGATATTCAAATTTGAACAATAAAGGCATTTCGCGGCGAGAGATTTTTCAATGATTTTTGCGCCCGCGAATACGAAATTCATCGGGCGCGAAAAGCGCGGAAAAGATAAGCCGCCAAGAATCAGACGTTGATCTTTCCGCTGTACTTGATATCTTCCGGATTGCTAGCGTCGACTTTGCGAACGATTTCGCCGATGTCGTTATGCTCGGCTTTGTCTATTTGATCGTCTAGGTCTTGGTAGCTATACACCATGCCGATGTCGCTCACGCCCTCTAAATTTTGAATAGCGCGGAACGAGCCAAACTCCGAGCCTAGCACTTCGCTTTCGATTGTGATAACGATTTTACCTTCGCCGCTAGTAACGATTTCACAGCCTTCAAATTTGACGAGTTCCGCCTTCACCGCCGCCTCGTCCGCGCCGTCTTTTAGATAAACAATCAAGCTAGAAATATTCATTATTTATAACTCCAAAAGAAAATCTCTTTGTCGTAACCCGCACCCACAAGATAGTCGCCCGCGAAGGTCATGTTGTTGAGAATTTCGCGATTATGCTTGAAAGTACGAAGTTTGTTGCCATTCGCATCGAAGAGCTGAATGCCGTCCATGATAGTGTATGCGCCATATCCCGGAGTCAAAGCAACGCTATAAACGATGAAACCCGCGTCAAAATAAGTCTTAAAATCACCGTTTTCATAATATGCGGTTTTGTCTTGAGAGCCCGTAAGTATACGGTCGCCATCCATCGCTACGTAGAAAATATTGTCTTTGTGAATATGTTGCTCGCGAAGGACTTTTTTGGTTTTGACGTCAAAATAAAATAACACGCCGCCCTCGCAAGTCGAGACGAGCAAGTTTCGCGCTCTATCAAAAATAACGTTGCCATTCATCGCAGCCTCTGTAAATTTCGTATGGTCGATCGCTTTTTGGCTCCCCAGGTCGTAGTAGAGCACATCTGTGGCAATAGTCATCAAAATAACGGTGTTTTCATCGAGAAAAAAGACCTTTTTGATACCGGTCATCGGGAGCGGATATTCTGTGAATTTGCCGTTTTCAAGCACGCCAAATTTCTTTGACATAAAGTCGCCGTCATACACAATACCAAATTTATCGCCGATTTTATCTACGTCGATGACCTTGGAATCAACCATACCGTCAAAATAGCTCTCGACTTTCGGAAGTCGGTAAATTTCTTTTAGCTCTTTGTTTGTCACGTCGTATTCATAGAGTTTGCCATTGTCAAGACCCGCATAAATGCGACCGTCCAAATTGCGGAGCGCGGCGATATTGCCATCGACGTTGACTTTAAACTCGTCGGCGAATAGCGCGACGAACGCTAGAAAAATTAAGGTTAAAAATCTCATTCATTCTCCTTTGGTTTTGGTTTAATATTTATCGCGCCCACGAAACAAGCGCTCACACAAAAGCCGCAATTATCACAAATATCTGCTTTGATTTGTGGTCGGAGCATACCGAAAAACTCGATCGCCCTCTTACCCCTACAAGCATCCTGGCAATTATAACATATCACGCCGTTCCACGCGACACAAGCGTTTACGTTTATTTGCGTAACCGCTTCTATGCACGGTTCAAGCTCGGGATCCAAGACGCCGCGTTCGCACGCCTTCGCGCAGTCCCCGCAAAAATCGCAGCCGAACGTTTCAAATTTGACTATGTCGTTTTCAAATTTGAGCAAATTTGAATGACAAGCTTTGACGCAAGGCGCCTCGCAGTCTTGGCACTCGAATTTACCCAAAAAAAACGGCGGAGCGATAATCCCCGGCTCGGACTTTTCCGAACCGGTCAGTTTCGTGAATATCGCCCTGCGCGTTAGCATTATTCTGCTAGACTTGCACCGTCGTTAAGGACGTCGAGCAAGTTGGATTTGTTCTTGCCGTCTTTTTGGCGGAAGTCCGCGTCGAAGTTGTTTTTCTTCAAAGTGGCGGTCTTAGCTTGCGGAACGTGGCAAGTGGTGCAGTTGAAGCGTTGTTCTGCAAGTTTATTGTCGCCAAGGAATTTTTGGTGCTCGTCGCGGAAGTCGCTCATATGGCTTTTTGGTACCGGAGTCGCGCCGACGGCTTCTGCAACGTCAGGCATGTGGCAAGTAACGCACATATTGTTATCTTTTGTGATAGGAATAAGGCCTTCGAGGCTGTGCGGAATGAGCGGTGGCGCATTTTCAAAGCTACGCTCAAATTTCTTGCTAGTGCCCGGAGCGTCCTCACTAAATTTGTAATCCGGAAGTACAACGTCTTCTTTCATAACGTCGCCCGAAATACCGATTTTTGTATCGTCAAGAGCCTTTGCTTTGGGAGCGGCGTAGAGGCTTATCGCGCAAGCCGTCGCCAAACCAAGGCAAACGAGTGTTTTTTTCATTTTCTTTCTCCTAAAATACTAAAATTCAAAGCATCGTCTTCGCAGGCTTCGACGCAGCGTCCACAACTAACGCATTCTGAGGACACTTTGCCGTTTTGTTTGCCCACCATATCTAACACTTGCACTTCAGGGCAAACGAGTTTGCATTTGCCACATTTGGTGCATTTACTAGCGTCATGGTGGACGCGAATCAGGCTAAATTTGCTCGCCACCGCGTAAAATCCGCCCAAAGGACAGAGGTGGGAACAAAGTATTCTGTTGCCTGCGAAAATCTCAAAAATTATAATTACCGCCGCTATTGTAACGGCAGACCAGCTTAACGCTAAGACGCTTCTTGTGAAGACACCGACGTAATTAACCGATTCAAACGCCAATATGCCAAAAAGTCCGCTCGCCACGAGAGTTAAGACGAGAAGATAATACCTCGAATTCCTACTCAAGCTAAGTAAAGACTTTTTCACGCCTAATTTCTCGCGCAAATACGCGCCCGTATCGGTAAGGATATTGACGGGGCATACCCAAGAGCAATAAGCCCTAGGAGCGATAAGAGCGTAAAAAACAAGCACGATAAGCGCGCCGACTACGCTTGCGCTACCCACGCCAAGCCCCGCCAACGCGGCTTGTAGCACCGCGAACGGGTCGCTAAGTCCGATTTTGCCAAAAAGCAAAGACGAACTGAGGTTGCCCTCTAAAATTTTAAGACCATAGATATTTCCGGCAATAAACAAGCCCAACACGGCGAGTTGAACTATTCTTCTTGCAATTGTAAATTTCATAGTTACTCTCCTAATAGCTCGTCACCTTTTCCAAGGTTGTTGAGCAATTTTTTGTTGTCGAGCTTAACGTCGCTCTTGGTATCGTCTAGTCTCTTGTCGTCGCCTTCTATCCAACCCTTAACGTAATTGTCGTTTGGAATACCCATCACGACTTCGCGAGGCAAGATAGTAATAGAAGGTTTTTCCGTGATACACACGTGCTCGCATTTGC
>ONQI01000159.1 GCA_900319915.1 uncultured Campylobacter sp. | reverse complement strand
GTAAAAATCGCACCTTATATCGTGCGGCTCGCAGAGTTTCAAATTTGAAAATAAATCTTTTATAGAAACGAAAATAATTATCGGGCGGCGCGGCAAAGAACCTATAAATCTATCGTAATAGCCCTTTCCGTGCCCTATTCTCGCCAAACTCGCGTCCGCTCCGATCACCGGTATCACGGCGACGTCCGCCGCGCCCGTATGTGCGAGCGAATCCCCCGCCTCTCTCACGCCGAATTTCGCGCGACTAAAAGGCAAACGTAATTTTACCATTTTTAAACTTTCATCTACCATAAAGGGCAGGAATAATTTGCACTTTTTTTGGCAAAGATAGCGGCGAAACGCAAGCAAATCGGGCTCGTAAAACAGCGGCGCGAAAAGAAGCACGTTTTTTCTATTCAAATTTGAAATCAAATTTGAAACAAGCCTCGCCGTTTGCCTAGCAAGTGCGGTATGAGCGCATTTTGGTCGCCTTGCGGCGTCTGTCTTTAGAGCGCGTTTTGCATAGGCGCGAAAGATTTCTTTTTTTTCGTTAATTAGCATTTTAAGGAACTTTATTGTATAATTTGATCCTTTAAAGGACGATTTATGAAAATTAAAAACCTTATTATACCACTTTTTGTCGCTCTTGCATTCGTAGCGTGCGAGGACAAAGACGAAAAAGAGGAGTTAGAAGAGCAACCGCAAGCCGAGTTAAAAGCCAACTACGACGCGCCTTTTACACTTTCGCTTACGAACGGCGAGTCGATTTTTATGAAAAAGCGCGGCGAAGACTTCGAGATAGAAGGGAACGGCAGGGCGACTTTGTTTGTATTTTTTACTACTTGGTGCCAACCTTGCAAGGCGCAAATGGCGTATTTACCGGATTTGCAAACCAAATTTGAAAAAGATTTGCGCGTGGTGGGCGTACTCATGGAAGACGGCGAAGACGCGAATAATTCAAATTTGAACTTTCCTATCGCGAGCGGAGAGAGCGTGTTTTTCTTCGCCAAAGCCGCGGGCGACGTGAGCGGATTACCATACATGTTACTTTTGAGCGCCGAAGGCGAGAGGCTATGTGATTTCGAGGGTTTAATGCCTATAGAAATGCTAGAAGCCGAAATTAAAAAGGCGGTTTTATAATGTTTGATTTTTTCAAAAAAGGTCTTGCCAAAACGATAAATGCCCTCAAAATCGGCGGCGGCGCGGAGGTTAGCAAAGACGCGCTTTTGGACGCTTTACTCGAAGCCGACGTGCCATACGAGATAGCAGAAGAGATTATTTATTATTTACCGCCCAGTGAAAAGGTCTCACGCGCCGATTTAGCGCGAGTCATGAAAACTTATTTTATGTACGAAAACGACAAAAAGACCGCTAAACCTTTCGTGCAAATGCTTATCGGCGTGAACGGCGCGGGCAAAACAACCACCGTCGCAAAGCTCGCGAACCTGCACAAAAAAGCGGGACGAAGCGTGATTTTAGGCGCGAGCGATACCTTTAGAGCCGGAGCGATAGAACAGCTCAAACTTTGGGCGGAGCGTTTAGGCGTACCTATCGTCGCCACAAATCAAGGTCACGACCCGGCAAGCGTCGCTTTTGACGCGATTAGCGCTGCTTTGGCTCGCGGGATAGACAATGTCGTCATTGATACGGCCGGCAGACTTCAGAACTACAAAAACCTCAGCGCCGAACTCGAAAAAATCGTGCGAATCTCAAACAAAGCGATGGAGGGCGCACCACACCAAAAAATCCTCATCCTAGACGGTACGCAAGGCGGTAGCGCGTTTGCGCAAGCCAAGGCCTTCAACGAAATCGTGAAAGTCGACGGCATCATCGTAACCAAACTAGACGGCACAGCCAAAGGCGGCGCGCTCTTTGGCGTGGCGAGGGAGCTTGAACTACCAATCTTATACATCGGCGTGGGCGAAGGTATGGATGACCTCGTCGAGTTCGACGCCGACGCGTTTGTAGAAACCATAGTGGGGGCGATTTTTGGCGAAGACTAAGACGGTTTTTGAGTGCGAAAGCTGCGGCTGTCAGCAAAGCAAATGGGTCGGCAGATGCCCTCAGTGTGGAGCTTGGGATAGTTTTGTAGAGCTTAGCGCCGAGCAAGTCAAAGTCCTAAAAGAAATCGCGCAAGAAACTACGCAGAAAGCCGCCGCCCGCCCTATCACGGACGTACAAATCGAGCGCATCACTCGCGTTGGCACGGGTAGCGAAGAGCTGGATTTGGTCTTAGGCGGCGGGCTGGTCGCAGGCTCGCTCGTACTCATCGGAGGAAGTCCCGGTATCGGCAAATCCACCCTCTTACTAAAAATCGCCTCAAACCTCGCCAGT
>ONQI01000161.1 GCA_900319915.1 uncultured Campylobacter sp. | reverse complement strand
TATCAAGCCTCCGCAAATCTATACCGCTAAACCGGCAGAACCGGCGCAATAGGAGGGGCGGGGTTTAAATTTGAATTGTCCGTCATTGCGAGCGAGTAAAACGAGCGCGGCAATCTCGTCTTAATTCAAATTTGAATTTGAAATTTGATGGCGCGGTAGCGTTTTAAATTTGAATGTAATTCAAATTTAAATTACTTTCTTTTCTTAATTATCTCTCCAAATTTGCTTTGGAGTTCGTCTCGCACGGCATTGGCGACTTTTTCGCCATTTAGGAAATTTTCGCTCAAATAGCGGTCTAGGCGATCTAGGATGGTAAAAAGCTTGCTTTCCCATATTTCCGCGCTTTTGGCGTTCGCGTTCATACTCTCTATGTAGCGAAGTTCGCGGACTAGCCCGCTCAAAAATTCATTGTTCTCCTCCGCGCTTTTGCCCTCCGCGGGCTCGTTCATTTTTAGCTCCTCTAGTTTTTTTACGATTTCCTCGCAAAACTCGCCGTAGTAGCTAAAATCGGGATTTGCCGTGCTCTCGTCGATACGTCGCGTAATTTTTTGCACGTTGAGATATAACATCGCCGCAACCGCGAGAGCCGCAAAAAGCATAATGAAAAGTTGTTCGTTTGTCATTTTTTCTTCCTTATCGAGCCAAGTCCCGCAAGAGCTAGGCTAGCCCAAATCAAAATAAAACTCAAAAGTTTATAAAAATCTAGACTTTCGCCGTAAATAAAAACCGCGATGAGCATGCTAATAGAGGGGCTGAGATACTGCATGAAACCCACCGTCGAGAGCGGCAGGCGACGCGCGGCGGCGGTGAAAAGCAGTAGCGGAGCGATGGTCACGAACCCGCTAAAAAATAGCAGGGCGCCGTTTAAATCAAATTTGAACGCGTTCGCGCCACTTACGCAAACGTAAACGAGGTAGGCGAGCGCGAATGGCAGCACGAGCGAAGTTTCGATGAAAAGCCCCTCGAAGCTTGGCACGGAGACTTTTTTGCGCACGAGTCCGTAAAGCGCGAAACTTGCGGGCAAAACAAGAGAGATGAGCGGAAGTTCGCCTAGGGCGTAGATTTGCACGCCGATGGCCACCGCGACGATTAAGGCCGCTATTTTGGCATTGATACTGAGTCGCTCGCGAAGAAAAATCGCGCCCAAAAGTATGGAAAATAAGGGATTGATGAAGTATCCAAGGCTCGTTTCTAGGATGCGACCTTCGTTGACGGCGTAGATGAAAATGCCCCAGTTAGACGAAATCAGGCAACCCGTGAGAAGCAGATTTAGCGCGACTTTACGAACGCGAAGTAAGCGGCGCACGTTTGAGAGTTTGTCGCTAAACCACAAAAAGCCAAAAAGCAGAGCAAACGACCAAACAATGCGGTGAGCGAGTACTTGCGCGGCGCCGACGCCGTCTATAAATTTGAAATAAACCGGGAAAACGCCCCATAAAAAGAAAGTAAGAAAAGCTAAGATCAGCCCTTCGTTGCGCTTACTCATTGCTTGTCGGTGGATTCGTCGTTATTCAAATTTGAATTAGCGGCGACGTTTGAATTTGAACTCTTCGCGCAGTTTTTGGAAGTTTTGCAGCGCACGTAGCGGTAGATATACTCGCCGCCTGAATACAGCGAGAGCGCGACAGAGAGCCATAATAGCGCCTCGCCGCCACTCCACTGCATGCAAAGAAAACCGATGGCAAACATTTGTGTTACGGTTTTTAGTTTGCCTGCGAATTTCGCGCTGATATCGATATTTTCCGCCGCGAGCACCACGCGAAATCCCGTGATAAAAAACTCGCGCACGAGTATGAGATACACCGCCCAAGGATTTGCGCGATCGATCATCATAAGTCCGAGAAATGCGGCCAAAGTGAGCATTTTGTCGGCGAGTGGATCCAAAATTGCGCCAAGGCGGGTTTTTTGATTCCAAGCTCTAGCAATGTAACCGTCAAAAAAATCCGTAATCGAAGCTAGCGTGAAAACAAGAGCGCAAAAGTAATTTAGCCACGAAATCGCCGCTTCGCTATGCGCGCTTTGCAGGCTAAGCAAAAGCCAAAAAAGCGCGGGCGCGAATAAAACGCGAAGCGAAGCTAGAGTGTTTGGGAGATTCATTTAAAAGTCGTGCCGCCGTCGATGATAAAGGTGTGACCGGTAACCCAGCCTGCTTTGGAGCTGCATAAGAATAGACACGCCCCCGCAAGGTCGGTAGGTTGACCCATGCGTCCAAGAGGACTAAGCGAAGCGGTCGCGTCGCGGACTTCTTCGTAGTTGGTGAAGGCGCGAAGGGCGTCCGTCTCGATAGGACCGCCGCAAACGACGTTTACGCGGATGTTTTTGTCGCCTAGCTCGGTCGCCGCGTAGCGCGCCATCGCCTCTACGCCCGCTTTTGCGGTGCCATGACCGCTGTAATGCTCGATGTAAACGCGGTTGCCTGTAGAGCTAAGTGTGATAATCGAACCGCCACCTACTTTTTCCATGCGTTTAGCGGCTTCTTGCGCACCGCAAACAAAAGCGTTGATAGTCGCGGTAAAGATGTTATTAAGTCCGCGAGGTTTGAGCTTCATAAACTTGGTATATCCGCCGGCGACCGCGCGACCCGAAATAATCGCGTTTGAGATGAAAAAGTCCACTCTATCAAAGTCCGCGTCGATTTGTTCGAATACTTCTTTGTAGGTCTCCGGCTCGAGAATGTTTAACGCGTAGGCGCGAGCCTTTATGCCGTATTCTTTTTCGAGCTCTTTTGCTTGCTCTTCGGCCATTTCTTTGTTGGAATTATAGGTAAAAGCGATATTTGCGCCCACTCTTGCGAACTCCAAAACTATCGCTCTGCCTATGCCTCTCGTGCCGCCGCTGATAACTAAGGTTTTGCCCTTAAACTCGTCTTCGATAAAACTCATTAAAATCCTTTTATATCGTAATTTTTGATGGTGTCTTCTATTAGTTTCAAATTTGATTTGCTAGGTTCGCAAAGCGGAAGCCTGTATTCTAGGCTCTCGACTAGTCCCGCAAGCCACATCGCCGCTTTTACCGGGATTGGATTGCTTTCGCAAAACATGACTTTGTTGACCGCGTAAAGTTTGTCGTTAATAGCTTTTGCGTTGCCAAAATCCCCGTCCATCGCGTAATGCGTGAGCGCGGAAGTCATGTCCGGGAGTAAATTTGAAGTGACAGAAATCACGCCCTTACCACCGTTTGCAAGTATTGGGTAGTTTATCGCGTCTTCTCCGCTTAACACGTACATACTAGGCTCGTGTGCGAGCAAATCCACTACGCGCTCTATGCTGCCGCTAGCTTCTTTGACTCCGTAAATATTTTCACAGTCGTTAAAGAGTCTGATGGCGGTGTTTGTGGATATATCGCAGCCCGTGCGACCCGGTACGTTGTAGAGAAGAACCGGAATATTTATGGAATTCGCGATTTCTTTGTAATGT
>ONQI01000162.1 GCA_900319915.1 uncultured Campylobacter sp. | reverse complement strand
ACCCCAGCCATGGCGATATTTGCTCTATCGCGTTAGCTCCTGGAAGCCTTGACGAGATTTATACCGAGACCGTGCGCGCTTTTAATCTTGCAAATCGCTTTAACACGCCCGTGTTTTTGCTCCTTGACGAGACTATCGGGCATATGCAAGCCGTAGCGAATATTCCCGAAATAAACGAACTCAAAATTACGCCGCGCCGTGAATTTAAGGGCGCGCCTAGCGAGTATCAACCATACGACGCCGCCCCCGACGAGCCGGCGACTCTAAATCCGTTTTTCAAAGGTTATCATTACCACGTTACGGGTCTTCATCACGGCCCTAGCGGTTTTCCGACAGAAAACGGCGAAATCGTAAAAAATTGCACAAACAGGCTCTTTAACAAAATCCTCGCGCACGAAAGCGAGTATGAGAGCTGGGAGGAATACCGTTTAGAAGACGCGGAAATTTGCGTCATCGCCTATGGAAGCGTGAGTTTGGCTGCCAAAGTAGCCATCGACAAGCTTCGTGAAGACGGGCTCAAAGTAGGGCTCTTCCGCCCGATTACCTTGTGGCCAAGCCCTGAGAAAAAATTGGCTCAGATTGGTTCCAAATTTGAAAAAATCCTAGTCGCCGAGCTAAATATGGGGCAATACTTAGGCGAAATCGAGCGTTGCACACACAGAAGCGACTTAAAAAGCCTGCTAAAAGCCAACGGTCGTCCGCTAAGCCCGAGCGAAATTACGGCGAAAATAAAGGAGCTCTAAAATGGCGTTTGATTACGATAAATACTTGCGCACGGACAAATTGCCTACTCTTTGGTGTTGGGGCTGCGGCGACGGCGTGATACTCAAAAGCATAATTCGCGCTATCGACGCGGTGGGCTGGGATATGGACGACGTGTGCGTTGTGAGCGGCATAGGCTGCTCCGGGCGTATGTCTAGCTACGTGGATTGCAACACCGTTCACACTACGCACGGTCGGGCTATAGCGTATGCCACCGGTATCAAACTAGCAAACCCCGATAAACACGTCATCGTGGTAACAGGAGACGGCGATGGGCTTGCGATAGGCGGCAATCATACCATTCACGGCTGCCGCCGCAACATCGATCTAAATCACGTGCTTGTTAATAACTTTATCTACGGTCTGACCAACTCCCAAACCAGCCCGACTACGCCGAAAGGCTTTTGGACCGTCACGGCGCAAAAAGGCAACATAGACCCGAATTTTGACGCGGCGAAACTCGCTATCGGAGCGGGCGCGACTTTCGTAGGGCGCGAGGCGGTCACGAATCCGGCAAAACTCGAAAAACTCCTAATCGAGGGTTTCAAACACAAGGGATATAGTTTTTTTGACGTGTTTAGTAACTGCCATATCAATCTCGGTCGCAAAAACAAAATGGGCGAGGCGACGCAAATGCTAAAATGGCTGGATTCGCGCACGGTTTCTAAAATCAAATTTGAAAGTCTGAGCGAAGAAGAGCGCATAGGCAAGTTTCCTTGTGGCGTATTACACAAAGACGAGAGTAGGAGCGAGTATTGCGAGGCTTACGCGCGCCTTCGCGAAGCGTGGCAAAAAGGCGAGCAAATCAACTTCGAGGAGATAAAATGACGCAGCTTAGATTTGTTGGCGTGGGCGGTCAGGGCGTAATCTTAGCCGGCGAAATCCTTTCGGCCGCCAAAATCTCCGCCGGTGGCTATGGCGTGAAAGCCTCGACTTATACCTCTCAAGTGCGCGGCGGTCCGACAAAAGTCGATATTTTACTTTCCGACGAGCCGATTTTGTATCCTTACGCGGACGAGGGCGAGATAGATTTCATGCTCGCCACAGCCCAAAAAAGCTACGACGCGTTTAAAGAGGGTGTAAAAGAGGGCGGCGTTATCGTAATAGAGCCAAATCTCGTGCACCCCAGCGACGCGGATCGCGCACGCTGGCAAATCAAAGAAATCCCTATAATTTCTATCGCCAAAGACGAGGTGGGCAACGTCATCACTCAAAGCGTCGTGGCGCTGGGCGTGGCGATTGCATTCACGGAAGTAATGGACGCCGAAGCCGTAAAAACTCAAATGCTTTCTACCGTACCTGCCAAAGTCCGCGACGCAAACGCGAAGGCGTATGAGCTGGGACTCAAATACGCAAACTCATTAAAATAAGCGGCTTAGAGAAACTTAGCAAAAATACGAGCGTCGATGACCCCCTCCTGGGGGGGTATCTAGCGCGATTTTTGCTTGCAACCCTGAAAATACCTCAAAAAATCACTTCGTCTATATTTAAGTTTAATCGATCAAATTTAGAAAGAAAATAGTCCAAATTTGAATTATTTTCAAATTTGGATCGCGCGAGGCTAAAACTCCGATTTATAACGTGTGAGTTCTGATTCGTAGCTTACGCTGACGGGGGCGAGGCTATTGCGGCTCGCTTTGACGTAACTTGCGACGTCTGCGGCGACTTCTTCAAATTTGGCTTTTGTAATGCGTCTGTCGCCCTCTATTTTGACATCTACACCGTTTTTGTTTCCTCGCACGATTACGCGATTTGCGAAATCCGCGCAGGCTAGCAAAATATCCGTTTCATTTTGCTCGTCGATTGGGGTGTAATCAACGTCTACAATGCCGGGTTCCCCCGGATCTACGGTCGCCGGATAATTCAAATTTGAATTATTAGCGCAACCCGCAAATAGCGCGACTAACGACGTAGTAAGCAGGATTTTTTCAAATTTGAAAGCCGTCATTTGTCCGCCGCCTCGATTTCTTTTACGGCTTTTAGGGCTCTTTTGCTGGCCCGCGTGACCGAATTGTCGCCGTAAAGCGTAGCATGCCAGAGCGCGGCTCCTACGAGTGTGACGCCTGCGGCTATGTGAATGGTGCGAGCCGCTTTAGAGCCGCTAAAAGCCGTAATACAAAGCGTTGCTAAGCTTGCCGTCATCGTGATTTTAGCGATTTTCTTTTGGTTTTTGGGCTCTAACAATTTGCCGCTTAGTTCTATAATTTCGTCCGTATTCATTTTAGTCCTTTATATCGGGGGTTACGCCTTTTAGCGAGTTTAGAAGTAGAGCAATCGTCGTGCCGTTGTGAAGAGCGGCGGTCGCTACGGGGTTGAGCTTGCCCAGAGTCGCGCCGAGCAAAATCGCGCTGTTTACACTTACGGCGGTTTTAAAATTAACGCCGATT
>ONQI01000165.1 GCA_900319915.1 uncultured Campylobacter sp. | reverse complement strand
AGCGGAATTCTCTCACGGTATGCTACTGCCCCACAAAATCCGCTTTAGGGAGCTTAGCAATTATATTAGCAGTGCGGGAATCAACGCTATTTTCATTGTTTGCCTTACAAGCTATCTTATCGGCATAGTTTTGGCTTACCAAGGCGCCGCTATGCTGCAACGCTTCGGGGCGAGTATTTTTGTAGTCGATATCATGGGTATAATGACTCTGCGCGAAGTAGGGCCTCTCATCGCGGCTATCGTCGTCGCCGGTCGCTCCGCGTCAAGCTACACCGCGCAAATCGGCGTCATGAAAATCACAGAAGAAATAGACGCGATGAAAACCATGGGTTTTATGCCGTTTCGCTTTATCGTCGTTCCTCGCGTGCTTGCGCTCATTTTGGCTATGCCTATTATCGTGTTTTTTGCCAATTCTATTAGTATTTTAGGTCAAGCCATGGTGTGCAACTGGTATATGGAATTGCCTTACGGGGATTATTTCGAGAGATTTCGCGAGAGCGTAGCAATGAGGCATTTTTGGGTCGGTATCCTAAAAGCGCCGTTTTTTGGCGCCGTTATCGCGCTGATTGGTTGTATGAGAGGCTTTGAAGTAAGCGGGGATACCGTTAGCGTGGGCGAATATACGACCAAAAGCGTGGTAAACGCGATATTTTGGATTATCGCGCTAGATGCCGGATTTTCTATCATCTATACGGAGCTCGGCGTATGATAAAAGGAGTAAATATCACCACCAAATACGGCGAGCGCGTCATGCACGATAACGTGAGTTTTCATATAGAAGACGGCGAGATTTACGGGTTACTCGGGGGCAGCGGTAGCGGCAAGACCACGCTGATGAAGACGATGATTTATCTCAAAGAACCTAGCGCGGGCGACGTCTTTATGGACGGGGTAAATTTGTGGAAAGCTAACGAAAAGACGCGCGAGCAAATCCGCTTAAAAATGGGCGTGGCGTTTCAGTTTGGTGCGCTTTTTAGCTCGATGACTGTGCTAGAAAACATAGGCGTGCTGCTTCGCGAATATAGCGATTTCAAAGACGCCGAGGTCGACGAAGTGGCAAAGTTTTGGCTTGTCAAAGTAGGACTTAAACCGGAATCTGCAAATCTCTACCCCGCAGAACTTAGCGGCGGTATGAAAAAACGCGTGGCGATGGCTAGGGCGCTAGCCCTTACTCCAAAGGTGCTTTTCTTAGACGAGCCAAATTCCGGTCTAGATCCGCTCTCCGCGCGCGCTTTGGACAAGCTTGTATGTGAACTGCGCGATTCGCTGGGCATCACCGTCGTGATGGTTACGCACGACGTGGATAGTATTTTTAATATTTTGGATAGATTTCTCATCATCGACAATCACAAAATTGTCTTTGAGGGCGACCTAGAAGGCGCTAGGGCGTTCGAGGCAAATCCGCTAAAAGAATTATTTGAAATGAGGAAGTAATGGAAAACAAGAACTCTTATTTTATCGCGGGACTATTTTTCTTAGTTGCTTTGCTTAGCGTGGTGGGCTTTTTGCTTTTTATGAATATCACCTCCGACGCGCGCGACGTGAGATCGTATTATACCGTGCTAGACGAACTACCGGCCGGCGTCAAAAAGGATTCTCAAGTACTATTTAAGGGCGTTCCGGCGGGCTATGTCAAAGAAGTACGTTTTATAGACGGTAACGAAAGCCTTATAGAAATACGCATGGACATCGCCAAAAGCCTTTCGGTTACGCGCGATAGTAAAGTCGTTATTGAGGTTCGCGGTATCAGCGGCGTAGCTATTTTAAATATCGTTAACGGTAAGGGCGAGCCTTTTGATCCAAAAGATCCGCACCCGGTCATTATGGCGGGAGATAGCACGTTTGAGTATATCGCCAAAAACGCTCGTCATATCAGCGAAAATCTTGATTTGATTTTGTCGCGCGCCGAGCGATTGATGAGCGACGAGAATATCGCCGAGTTGGGTGGAATCGTTTCAAATTTGAATAAACTAACCGGCGCGCTCGCAAACGAAAACGGCAATTCTAGCGTGTCGCGCTTCGTTTCAAATTTGAACGCTCTCACGCAAAAACTAAACGGTGCGGAGGCAAATGCCACGCTTAGAAACTTTAACGCCCTCGTAAACGATACGCGTAAGACCGTAAAAGAATTTGGCGAGGTGCAAAAAACTTTACATGCCAAGCTTAAAGGCGGCGATTTTGACTTCAAAACTTTCTTAACCCCTACTCTTGACGTTGCCGCAGACACGCTTTTGGAACTTAAAATTCTTATTAAAGAAGTCAATGCCGCATTATTTAGGCTAGAGGAAAATCCATACGAATTTTTCTTCAAAGACACGGGAGAACAACAATGAAATATTCAAATTTGATTTTAAAAGTCGCCTTTACGGCGTTTGTGGCGTTCGCGCTAACTGGGTGTTTAGCCAAGGGCGCGCCAAAAACTACTTATTACGAGCTTGACTACGAATCTAATTCTGCTTGCGCGGGTGTGACAAGCGAGAAAACCAGTGTGTATATAGCGCCTATTACGGCTTTGAATACTTATGAATCGCGAATGATTTTAAGCAAGAGTGGCGCGGAAGTAAAATATTTGCCAAACTCTAAATTTATCGCCTATCCTAGCGCAATGTTTGCAAAATCGCTTAGCAATTATTTAGACACCAGTTGTGATTTTAAGCAAACTTTAGATAGCGCGAGCGCGAGCGTGAGACTTAAAATCCGCATTATCGAACTAAATGCCGGCGAAGAAAACGCGGTGATTTCGGTGCTAGCCAGGTGCGAAAAAGCAAACGGTGAGACGCGCGACGCTAAGCTTACCGCTCGTAAGAAAATTGCCGATTTTAGCGAGGGAAACGCGCTTGCGGCACTGAATGAGGCGAACGCGGATTTGATTGGTCAAATCGCCGAATTTCTTCGATATTAATTCGAATTTAATTCAAATTTGAACTTCGTCGCGCTATAATTTCGCAAATAATTCAAATTTGAAAGAAGCGGCATGCAAACCGAGATTTTAGAAAGCATGAAAAACATCGCCGTCGTGGGGTTTAGCCCAAATCCCGAAAAGGATAGCCACACGGTCGGCGCGTATTTAATCGAGCAAGGCTACAACGTCTATCCTATATATCCCACGGGTGACGAGATTTGCGGGCGCAAGGTTTATCGCAGCCTATCTGAAATTTCAGACCCGATCGATACTGTTGTGATGTTTCGCAAGGGCGAATATGCGAGCAAACTTTTTGAAGAAGTTCTAGCTAAGGGCGCGAAAAATTTCTGGCTGCAACTAGGCATACGCAACGACGCCGTGGGCGACCTCGCTTGCGAGCGCGGCATAAACTACGTCCAAGACGCTTGCATAATGTTTGAATTAAAAAGGAAAAATTATGGTAAATCTAAATAAAATCATTCAAGCTAAGCGCACGATAGACGGGTTTATCAACGCCACGCCTTTCGCGCTCTCTCAACGCCTAAGCAAGATTGCGGGCGCGCAAGTCTATCTCAAAAAAGAAAACCTCCAAATCACGGGCGCGTATAAGGTTAGGGGCGCGTTTAATAAAATCGCCCATCTCACGGACGAGCAAAAAGCCGTCGGCGTAGTCGCCGCAAGCGCGGGCAATCACGCCCAAGGCGTGGCTATCAGCGCGCGTCATTTTGGGGTGCGAGCCGTCATCGTCATGCCCGAGGCTGCGCCGCTTCTCAAAGTCGCGGGCACGAAGGCTTTGGGCGCGGAGGTAATCTTGAGTGGAAATAATTTCGACGAAGCCTACGAATTTGCCGTGAAATACGCGGCGGATAACAAAATGACTTTTGTGCACCCGTTCGACGACGAATTCGTGCAAGCGGGGCAGGGCACAATCGCGCTTGAAATGCTCAGCGAAGTGCCTGATCTCGACTATATCGTCGTTCCGGTTGGCGGTGGCGGGCTAATTAGCGGCGTGGCGAGCTATGCTAAACAAGTCAATCCCGACATCAAGGTCATCGGCGTGAGCGCGAAAGGTGCGCCGGCGATGTTCGATAGTTTTCACGCCCGCGAGCAACGAAACTCAAAATCCGTGCGCACAATCGCCGACGGT
>ONQI01000166.1 GCA_900319915.1 uncultured Campylobacter sp. | reverse complement strand
GCCCTCGGCTATTTGAGCTCTGACAAACTCCGCCTCTAGCCCCTCGGCTACCGCGACCGCCTTCATTTGCGGGGTTACAATGCCTTTTTTGGCGTAAAAAAGCTGTGTGGGTGTGGCGGTTTGGTTCATTGCTTTCCTTTGATAATTCAAATTTGAAAGGTGCTATTTTACAAAATTTATCCCTAAAAAAAGGTTAATTCAAATTTGAATTCAAATTTGAAATATTTGGGCGAAATTTTATCTAATTCTATGTTTTTTTTGGCTAAAATTACGCACTTTATTATGAAAAAGGCTTTTTTATGATGGACGTTACCGAAATTCAGACGATTTTACCGCACAGATATCCGTTTTTGCTCATCGATCGCGTGACCGAGCTCGAGCTTGGCGCAAGCCTCAAAGCTTACAAAAATATAACCATTGCCGAGCCTGTATTTTTGGGTCACTTCCCGGGTCATCCGATTTATCCGGGCGTTATGATTATAGAAGGCATGGCGCAAGCCGGCGGCGTGCTTGCGTTTAAGAGTTTAACGCTTCAAAACGGTATGAATTTAGACGACAAAGTCGTGTATTTCATGAGTATAGACGGCGCCAAATTCCGCTCCCCTGTGCGCCCCGGCGACAAACTCGAATATGAAATCTCGGTGCTTAAAAACAAAGGCGTGGTTTGGGCGTTAGAGGGCAAGGCTTACGTCGAAGGCAAGCTCGTTGCCGAAGCAAAACTTACAGCGATGATAGTGGATAAATGATAAGTATTCATCCAACTGCCGTCGTAGAAGACGGCGCGAAACTAGGAGAGGGCTGCGTCATCGAGCCTTACGCGTTTGTGGGCGAGCAGGCGATTTTGGGCGAGAACGTGCGCGTCAAGCAAGGCGCGCGAATCGTCGGCGACACGCATATCGGGGACGGAAGCACGATTTATAGCTACGCGATCGTGGGAGACGTGCCCCAAGACGTGTTTTATCACGGCTCGGAAGGTGCGGGTGTAAGGATTGGCAAAAACGCTACAATTCGTGAATTTTGCACGATAAACGCGGGCACGCACAAATTTGAATATTGCGACGGACTTACGACCATCGGAGACAACGCTTTTATTATGGCTTACGTGCATATCGGGCATGATTGCCGCGTGGGAAGCGACGTGATTTTGGCGAACAACGCCACTTTGGCGGGTCACGTCAGACTCGATGATTTCGCGGTAGTGGGCGGGCTAACACCAATACACCAGTTTGTCCACGTAGGCGAAAACTGCATGATAGCCGGAGCCTCGGCTCTTGGTCAAGACGTTGTGCCGTTTTGTCTCGCGCAAGGTAACCCCGCGTATATTCGTAGCCTAAATTTAGTAGGAATTCGCCGTAGATTTGACAAAGACACGATAGAAGAAATCAATAAAGCCTATAAAATTTTGTTCAAAAGTGGCGGCGGACTTAAAGATAACGCCGAAGCGCTTCTTAAAGAAACCAAAAGCGAGCAAGTAATAAAAATGTGCGAATTTATTATGAATACGAGTAGAGGCATTCCGCTAGAAAAGGGAAGAGAATAATGGCAAGGAAATGCAGTTTTTGCGGCGGAGTGGAGAGCGAAGATAGACGCGTAATCGAAAACGAAGAGGGCACGGCTAGGATTTGCGAATATTGCGTACAGGCCGCTTATAGCGCGATTTTTGGCGACGAAGCGGAGGAGAGAGCTCCCGCGCCGCACGTAAATCACGATTTTAGCGATATAACGCCAAAAATGTTAAAACAAGTGCTCGATAATTACGTCATTGGTCAAGAAAAAGCCAAAAAAGTATTCAGCGTGGGCGTTTATAACCACTATAAACGCATTTTTAAGCAAAATTTAATTAAAGACGACGACACCGAAATCGCCAAGTCTAATATTTTGCTCATCGGACCTACGGGAAGCGGCAAAACCCTCATGGCGCAGACTTTGGCGAGGTTCCTCGACGTGCCTATCGCGATTTGTGACGCGACTAGCCTCACCGAGGCCGGATATGTTGGCGAAGACGTGGAAAATATCCTTACCAAGCTCGTTCAAGCCGCCGACGGCGACGTGGCAAGAGCCGAGCAGGGCATAGTTTTCGTAGACGAAATCGACAAAATCGCTAGAATGGGCGAAAACCGCTCTATTACTCGCGACGTGAGCGGCGAAGGTGTACAACAAGCTTTGCTTAAAATCATCGAAGGTAGCGTGGTAAATATTCCGCCAAAAGGCGGTCGTAAGCACCCTAACCAAGACTTTATCCAAGTCGATACTACAAACATTTTATTTGTTTGTGGCGGTGCGTTCGACGGGCTCGAAGAAATCATCGAGCGCCGCATCGGCAAAAATGTGCTAGGCTTCGGTCAAGAAAAGCGCGGCAAAGATGAAAAACAAAACGCGCTCGAGCTTGTAGAACCGGACGATCTCGTGCATTTTGGCTTGATACCGGAGCTCATCGGTAGACTTCACTCGATAGCGACCTTAAACAAAATCACTAGCGAGGATATGGTCAAAATCCTAACAGAACCTAAAAACGCGCTACTTAAACAGTATCAAAAACTTTTCGCCATCGACGGCGCAAATCTCAAATTTGACCCCGAGGCGATAAAAGAAGTAGCCGAGCAAGCCATCAAGCGCAAAACGGGCGCAAGGGGCCTAAGAAGCATAATGGAAGAAATTATGACCGATATTATGTTTAATCTCCCCGAACTTAAAGGTTATGACGTAATAATCAGCAAAGAAGCGGCTTTGGGCGAGGGTAAACCGTTGCTCGTCAAGCAAAATTAATTCAAATTTGAAAAAGGAAGAATAAATGATACTAGATACTTTTATAGGCTGGTTTTCCAGCGATATGGGCATAGACCTTGGTACCGCAAACACCCTCGTACTCGTCAAAGATAAAGGCATCGTAATTAACGAGCCGAGCGTGGTTGCGGTTCAACGCGAAAAATACGGCAAAGCAAAAATCTTAGCCGTCGGCCATCAAGCCAAAGAGATGGTGGGTAAGACTCCGGGCTATATCGAAGCTATCCGCCCAATGCGTGACGGCGTCATCGCGGACTTTGATATGACCGAAAAAATGATTCGCTACTTTATCGAAAAAACACACCGCAGAAAAAGTTTTCTTCGTCCACGCATCATCATCTCCGTTCCATTTGGTCTAACTCAAGTTGAGCGCAAAGCCGTAAGGGAAAGCGCATTAAGCGCCGGTGCGCGCGAGGTTTTCCTCATCGAAGAGCCTATGGCGGCGGCGATAGGCGCGGATTTGCCGGTAAAAGAACCTAAAGGTAATCTAGTAGTCGATATTGGAGGCGGTACTACAGAAATTGGCGTGGTGTCTCTCGGCGGTCTAGTTAATAGCAAATCAATCCGTGTTGCGGGCGATAAAATAGACGTAGCGATAGTGAACTATGTCAAAGAAAAATACAATCTCATCATCGGTGAACCTCAAGGCGAGGAGATAAAAATCAAAATCGGCACGGCTATTCAACTTCCACAAGATCTCGCTATGACTGTCAAAGGTCGAGATATGGGCGGGCTTCTTAGCAGTATAGAGCTAACTAGCGAGGACGTGAGAGCAGCGATGAAAGAGCCGCTTAAAGAAATTGCCGACGCGCTCAAAGTTGTACTAGAAAACATTGATCCAAGCTTAGCGGGTGATATTTTTGAACGCGGAATAGTACTCACTGGCGGTGGCGCACTTATAAGAGGACTTGACAAATATCTTTCCGATGCGGTTAAACTTCCGGTTTACGCCGCCGACGAGCCGCTTCTCGCGGTCGCAAAAGGCACGGGCAAGGCTCTGGAAGAAATCGGTTTGCTTCAACAAATAGCCAATGAAGACTAAAATAGCGTTTATCCTCATCGTTGCGGGCTTTACGCTCGCGTCGATGTATTTTAGCAGCTATGCTAGGAATTTCGTCCTAGACTGCGCTAATTACGCTATTAACGTTTATGAAAATTCTCTCAAATTTGTAAAGAGCAATATTAACGAACACTTTTCTCAAGCTGATCAAATTCGCACACTTAGAGAGCGAAACGCCGAACTTGAAAAGAGCGCGGGACTTTTGCTTGCGTTCGCATACGAGCTAAACGGACTTTTGGCGGACAAAAATATTACTTCTTTTTCGCCTCAAATCAAGCCTGTCAGAGCTCTCAGCTATGCGCAAATCGGCGATTATGGCAAGGTTTGGTTGGATTTTCCGGACTTTAACGCCAGCAAAATTTACGGGCTTATGTTTAACGGTAAAAGCGCCGGCATAGCCGCGAACGAAGGTGGCAGAGCGCTTGCTTACCTCCAAAGCGACCCGAAATCCGTGTTTTCCGTATATATCGGCGAAAACAAAATTGCGGGCATTGCCAAAGGCGCCGGCAAAAATATAGAAATCAAATTTATAGCCCAATGGCTCGAGCCAAAAGTCGGGGACGAGGTGTTTACAAGCGGGCTTGACGGGATATTTTTCGGTGGCATACCCGTAGGTAAAATTGTTGCCGTCCAAGATAGAGATCTATATCAAAGCGCGGTCGACGAACCATATAATAAAATCACAATTCCATCATACTTATACGTCGTTATAAAGGATAGATAATGCCAAAAAGAGAAGACATCAAAACCATTTTGCTTATAGGAAGCGGACCCATCGTTATCGGTCAGGCCTGCGAGTTTGATTACAGCGGCACTCAAGCGGCTAAAACGCTAAAAGAGCTCGGATATCGCGTGGTGCTTATCAACTCAAACCCCGCCACCATCATGACCGATCCTGATTTTGCAGACGCGACCTACGTCGAGCCTATCACCAAAGAAAGTATTTCTCGTATAATCAAATTTGAAAAAGTAGACGCGATTCTTCCTACTATGGGCGGTCAAGTTGCCCTAAACGTAGCTATGGAGCTGTACGAAGCGGGGATGCTTGGCGACGTGAAGTTCATCGGCGCAAATCCTAAGGCTATCAAAAAAGGCGAGGATAGAGTAGAGTTTAAAGAAGCTATGATAAAAATAGGCATGGATTTGCCAAAATCCGCATACGCTCACAGCCTAGACGAAGCGGTCGCGGCGGCTAGCGAAATAGGTTTTCCGCTTATCATTCGCGCCAGCTATACTCTAGGCGGCGCTGGTAGCGGCGTGGCGTATAATATGGAAGAGTTCCGCACCATAGCCGAAAACGGCATAGAAGCAAGCCCGATAAACGAAATCCTTATCGAAGAGAGTTTGCTAGGTTGGAAAGAATACGAAATGGAGGTCATCCGCGACCATAACGACAACTGCATTATCGTTTGTTCTATCGAAAACCTAGACCCGATGGGCGTGCATACCGGAGATAGCATTACTATCGCGCCTGCGCTCACCCTTACGGACAAAGAATATCAACGTATGCGCGACGCAAGTTTTAAGATTTTGCGCGAAATCGGCGTGGATACGGGCGGAAGCAACGTGCAATTTGCCGTCAATCCCAAAAACGGCCGCATGACCGTCATAGAAATGAATCCGCGCGTTAGCCGTAGCTCCGCGCTCGCCTCAAAGGCTACGGGTTACCCGATAGCCAAGGTCGCCACTATGCTAGCCGTGGGCTTCACTTTGGACGAAATTAAAAACGACATTACTGGCACTCCGGCGAGTTTTGAGCCAACAATCGATTATATCGTCACCAAAATTCCTCGCTTTACTTTTGAGAAATTTGACGGCGCGAGTAAATTCTTAGGTACCGCGATGAAAAGCGTTGGCGAGGTAATGGCGATAGGTAGAACCTTCAAAGAAAGCATTCAAAAAGCTCTTTGTTCGCTAGAAAAAGATTATAGCGGCTTTAACGAGTTGGATTTAAGCGAAGATAGGCTCGTATTCGGGCTTCGCAACGCGCATGAAAAACGCATTTTATACGTCGCGCAGGCATTCCGCGAGGGCAAGAGCGCCGAAGAAATCCATGCTCTTACTCACATCGATCCGTGGTTTTTGAACGAAATCGAAGAGATAGTCAAATTTGAAAAAGATATCGATATGGATATCCTAAGCGACTCTGAGAAACTTCGCAAAGCCAAAACTTGGGGCTTTAGCGATAAGATGATAGCTCATCTTATCAATCAAAAAGACAATCTCGAACTCAGCCAAAACGACGTTTATTACGCCCGCGAAAAACACGGCATAAAACACGATTATTACGAGGTTGATACTTGTGCGGGCGAGTTTCCGGCGCTTACGCCTTATCTTTATAGCAGCGTAAATATTAGTTCAAATTTGAATCCTTTGCCGGTCGTAGATGGCAAAAAAGTCCTCATCATCGGCGGCGGTCCAAATCGCATAGGACAAGGCATCGAGTTCGACTATTGCTGCGTTCACGCGAGCTACGCGCTTCGCGACATGGGCGTGAAAAGTATAATGTATAACTGCAACCCCGAAACCGTCTCCACAGACTACGACACGAGCGACGTGCTTTATTTCGAGCCTATCGATTTCGAACACGTCAGAGCTCTCATCGAGCGTGAGAACCCCGACGGCGTCATCGTGCATTTTGGCGGTCAAACTCCGCTCAAATTTGCCAAGCGCATTTCTATGATAGGCGCTCGTATCATCGGCACGAACGCTAGAGTTATCGACGTGGCGGAAGATAGGAAGAAATTTAGCGAGTTTATCGCGGGGCTAGAGGGTATCAAACAACCCAAAAACGACACCGCCACAAGCGAGGAAGAAGCGATCCAAAAAGCCGCAAATATCGGCTACCCTGTGCTAGTGCGTCCAAGCTACGTCCTAGGCGGGCGTGCGATGAGACGCGTCGCAAACGAAAGCGAGCTCAAACAATATATGAGCGAGGCGGTGCACGTGAGCAACAATTCGCCGGTTTTGCTTGATAAATTTCTTCAAGACGCGACCGAACTTGACGTGGACGCGATTAGCGATTCAAAAGACGTGTATATCGGCGCGATTATGGAGCACGTCGAAGAAGCCGGTATCCACAGCGGCGATAGCGCGAGCATTTTGCCTCCGCGCTCTTTGAGCCCTGAGATGATAGAGCGAGTCGAAAACGCAACCAAACAAATCGCGTTAAATTTGGGCGTCGTGGGGCTTATGAACATTCAGTTTGCGATTTTTGAGGGCGAGCTATACATCATCGAGGTCAATCCTCGCGCGAGCCGCACCGTGCCTTTTGTCAGCAAAGCCACCGGCTTGCCGCTAGCCAAGGTCGCTACTCGCGTCATGTGGCAAGGAAATCTTGTAGAAGCGCTCAAATTTTATGATAAATTTGGCGTGGTCAAATTTGAAAAAGGCGTGTATAAAGCGCGTATGGGCGCCAAAGTCTGCGTCAAAGAAAGCGTGTTCCCTTTCAATAAACTCCCGGGCGCGGATTTGATTTTGGGACCAGAAATGAAGAGCACGGGCGAAGTTATGGGTATTAGCGATAGCTTTGAAAAATCCTTTATCAAATCTCAAATCGCCGCTAAAAACGCGATGCCAAAGAGTGGAAACGTGTTTATTAGCCTTGCCGACGCGGATAAAGAAGCGGGCGTAAAACTCGCTCGCAAGTTCGTAGATATGGGATTTTGCGTGCTAGCTACCGGCGGGACGTACAAGCGTTTTAGCCAAGCTGGCGTGCCGTGCGAAAT
>ONQI01000167.1 GCA_900319915.1 uncultured Campylobacter sp. | reverse complement strand
GAATATAAGAAAAATTACTATAGCCACTGCCAAAATCGTCTATGGCTATCTTTGCGCCCGCCGCCCTTACGCGCGCAACAAAAGATTTGGTGCGTTCAAAATCACGCGCGTTTTCGTCTTCTAACACCTCAAAAATGATTTGACGACCAATATTTAGTTTAGTTAGTCGCGAAAGCACGAACGCGCTTACGTCGCCGTCGGTCATATCTGTCATTGAAAGGTTCACCGACAAAATCAAATTTGGATTAGCTTTAGCCTCGTCAAAGCATTTAGATACGAGCATTTTGGTAATATCCGAGTAGCGTTTAATGTGTTTTGAATCATCTAAGAATACGCCAGGAAGTATTACTCCGTCATCTTTTGTAATGATTCGCACGAGAGATTCATACTTAACTATCCGCCCCTCTCGGTCAAAAATCGGTTGAAAAAACGGAATAACTTTATTCTCCGCAATAGCCGTTTTAATGAGGTCCGAGTGCTGACGGCGACGAATATATTGGGCCGAGGAATCCATACTTTTAAAATAGCAAAAATAATCTCTGTTTTCACGCTTTGCCGATTCTAGGGCAATAAGAGCTTTTTTGAGCGGATTAATTCGTTCTATACAAAAGCCTATAGTACAACAAATCTCGACGCTTACATCTCCCAAAGAAGTAGGAACAACAAGGCTGTATCCTTTAAACTTGCGAGTAAGATCGATTGCGATTTCCTCGTAGCGATCCATTTCAAGATCACCGATTTCTACGTTTTCTAGCAAAACGAATTTGTCGGGAGCAAATTTATACGCTTTGAGGGCTTTTTGAGACGAATATTCCTTGATAAAAATCGACATAGTTTTAAGTAGCTTATTTATTACCTCGTCGCCATAATAATCGTTTATATTATTAAAATCATCGATTTCTAGTATTATCACACGTGGATTTTTCATTGCCGCTAGGTCTTGCTCGAGCGCGTAACGACTAGGTAAACCGGTAAGAGAGTCCATAAAAACGCGCTCTTTTAGAAGCTCGTTTTTGCGTTTTAGATTCGCACTCGCACGCTTTGCTTTAAACTCGCTAGTGATGATACTTTTGCGATAATATAAATAAATCCTAGCCACAATAAAATAGATCAAAGCCGCGCAAAGTGCGCTAACGGGCAAACTAAGAGAGATATTCGCCAACATCCAACGCGTAAAATCCTCCGTGCTAAATCCTATGCTTTTAACGGGGTATATCCCCTCGTAGCCTATGACTTGCCCGCCAGAAAGCGGCTTAAACGCAAGCACACGCACAAGATTATCGGGCGTAAAATCTTTCTGTACAAAAGGTTCGTCGCCCTCATATCTAGCTATATGCGATTTAATACGTTCTATATCGCTTCGCCTAAAATTTGCGTAAGTCGTCAAAGCCGCTCCGTCAGAAACGAATTGTTTTATCGAAAACAACATAGCCGCAGGCATCGCCTCGTTTTTGTTTGCCTCGCTCAGAATTTCCAAAGTATTAAGGGCAATTTGGCGATAGTCCGCAACACCGTTCCTAGTGCTTTGATATTTTATACCAAGCACAAGAACATTGCCTAAAAACCATACAAGAAAAAACGTTAGCGTGGAAAGTATAAAAAAACGTTTTTTATTATGAATTATTTCATTACTCATGTTTTTAAATCCTATTTTTATCTTTAAAAATGGAGCGTAAGCGCTCTTTTGCCTGCCTAAAATTATGCTCCGCCATTTGCGAGCATAAAATAAAAGTTCAAATTTGAATATCTTTCAAATTTGAATTACGCTTGTGTAAAAAACGCAATTCAAATTTGAATTATAATTTAACAACTTTCGTCCCAAATCCGCCTTCGCTCGGCGCGCCGTCTTTGAACGCCTTGACGCTAGGATGAGATTTTAAAAATTCCTTGACAGCGTAGGCAAGCTTGCCCGTGCCTATACCGTGCTTGACGAGCACCTCGTCAAAGCCCATAAGCAGGCTATCTGAAATAAACTTATCAAGGCGCGTTATCGCTTCCTCGGCTCTAAGCCCGTGCAAATCCAATACCACGCTAGCCGCGAGTGGACGAGCGACCTTGACGCTGGCTTTCGGCGCACTCACGGCGACCTCGGCTCCGCCTTTTTTTAGCATCGAGAGCGGCACGCGCATTTTGATTCCGTCCGCGTCTATCGTGGCTTCGGCACCCTTTAAGGCGAGCACGGAGCCTTTGATTGAGCCATATTTAACGCGGTCGCCGACTTTGAGCTCGACTTTTTCGGGTTTCATTTCGGGTTTTTTGACCGCTTTTAAAAGCTCGTCCGCTTTATTTAAGCTACGTTGTTTTTCTTTGGTTTCTCTTAGATTTATGCCGCGCTTAGCCTCGTTTATTGCGCGGTAATACTCGATTTCTAGGCGGTTTATCGTAGCGCGAACCTCGCCGTCGGCGCGCTCTTTTTGCTCTTTCAAATTTGAAATAAGCCCGTTTAATTTTTCTTCTTTCGCGCTCACTTCGCCAAGTTTGATTTTGAGTTCGCTTTCTAAATTGATTGCCTTAGCGACGGCTTCGTTGAGATTTTCTTTGTTTTCGCCATATATTTTTTTGGCCTGCACGACGATATTTTGGGATATGCCGTATCTTTGCGCGGTCTCGAAAGCATAAGATTTGCCGATGACGCCGGCTAAAAATTCGTATTTCGGGCGCGAGTTTTTTTCGTCGTAAAGCGCGGCTAAAAGTTCCACACCCTCGTGCTTGGAAACGAGCAAGGCAAGACGCTTATGGTGAGTGGTGATGATCATTTTCACGTCGTTTTGCAAGAGTTTTTCGATTAGCACGCCATACAGGCTCGCCGCCTCCTCCGAATCCGTGCCTAGCTCGATTTCATCGACTCCGATGAGAAGGCCTTTTTTGTTAAAAAGCTTGGAAAAATGTAACATCCGCCCCGCAAACGTGGAAATATCATCCCGAACGTTTTGGGGGTCTTCGATGATGGCGTCAAATTCCTTGAAAGTGCCGATTTTCGT
>ONQI01000168.1 GCA_900319915.1 uncultured Campylobacter sp. | reverse complement strand
GTTGAGTTTGACCGCGCGCGCGGCGAAACTCGCGGTGATTTGTCCGGTTTGGCTGTTTTGGCGATAATGCAGACCGTTAAGCCCGCTTAGTTCGCGCGCTTTGTAAATATCTCGGTCAAATTTGAATGTCGGATTTAGGGCGGCGAGTTTTTCGCGCTCGGCTTCGCTGATAAAGACCTTCGTGCCCTCCAAAATCGCGATGCCCGCGTCCACCACGCACGCGTCGCCAAGAGGCACGCCCGTAACCGAGTTCGCGCCTAGCAAGCATTTTTCGCCTATGCTTACGGGGTTGCCGTTGGTGCCGCTTAGCACGCCTAGGATACTAGCGCCGCCGCCTACGTCGCTACCGGCGCCGACTTTTACCGAGCTTGAGACGCGTCCTTCGACCATGACTTGACCGAGAGTTCCTGCATTGAAGTTGATATACGCGGCACCAGGCATGACGACCGTGCCGGCGGCGAGTTGCGCGCCCATGCGAACTTTGGCGCTATCTAGGATACGCACGTTGTCTTCCGGGACGATGTGGCTGAGGTAGCGCGGGAATTTATCGACCGCGACGATGTTTGGATATTGGTCGCTCATTTTGAGGCGGATTTCGTTTTTGCGTAGCCAGTCTAGCTCGTAAGGCTTGCCGTTTGCGTCCCACGCGAGATTTGGCATGAGAGAGAACGCTCCGTCAAGGTTGAGAGAGCGAATAGGAGCTTTACCCAAAGAAAGCAAATAAAGTTTGAGATATACGGTCTCCACGGAGCGCGGCGCGACGTCTTCAAACAAGAAAATCACTTCAAACTCGCTATTAGCGTCGTAAACTCGGTCTATCTCGAAAAGTGCGTGGACGTTAGGGTGCTTTTCTATGTCGCCAAGGAGGCAACCAAACACGTCTAGGGCCGATTTTACCGCACTTTGCGGCAAAGCGCAGACGCACTCGCTGTCGCTAAAATCCACGTCTATGCCGTTTTCTTGCAAAGCCCACACTAGCGTGGCGGCGGTAAGCGCGGATTCTTTGTAATTCACGGTCGCGAAGTTTGCGGCGATAGTTTTGCCATGCACGCCGCGCGTGACGCGAGCGATACCGAACGCGACCGGGACGCGGTAGCCCTTTTGCGAGGCGACTTCGGCGGCGAAAGTTTTGATTTCTTCAAGATTTTTCATTTTGCTTCCTTTGGGAATGATTTTTTCGCGATTATATCAAATTTGAATTCAAATTTGAATTAAAAGGCGGTTCAAATTTGAACTACGTCCCCATTTTATGCGCTTTTAATCAAATTTGCGCTATCATCATGCAAAATTTTATCTCTAAGGAGCAACTTATGGCTTTACCTGAGGCTGAACACATTTGGTATGACGGCAAACTCGTCAAATGGCAAGACGCGACCGTGCACGTCCTTTCTCACTCCTTGCACTACGGCAACGCCGTATTTGAGGGCATTCGCGCGTATCAAACTCCGCGCGGACTAGCGATTTTTAGGCTCAAAGACCACGTTAAGAGACTTTTTGATTCAGCCAAATGCTGCCTCATCAAAATCCCTTTTACGCCCGAGCAAATCGAGCAAGCGCATATTGATTTGCTTAAATCAAATACCTACAAAGACAACGTTTACATTCGTCCGCTAGTTTTTCTAGGATACGGCAAAATGGGCGTTAGCAATGTCGGTTGCCCGGTAAACACCATCGTCGCCGCATGGGAATGGGGCGCGTATATGGGCGAGGACGCACTCGATAAAGGTATCAAAGTCAAAATCTCATCATGGATCAAACCGGCGCCGTTTAGTATGATGGCTAAGGCAAAAGCGAGTGCAAACTACTTCAACTCGCAAATGGCAAACGACGACGCTGTCGCTTGCGGTTTTGACGAGGCGCTTTTGCTTGACGCTCAAGGCTTTATTTCAGAAGGTAGCGGCGAGTGCTTTTTCATGGTTCGCGACGGCGCGATTATTACCCCTCCAAACGATACGAGCCTTGAGAGCATCACTCAAAAAACCGTTATCCAAATCGCTCAAGACCTTGGCTATACCGTGCGCCGCGAACGTCTCACCAGAGATGCCGCGTATACGGCCGACGAAGCGTTCTTTACTGGAACCGCAGCCGAGGTTACGCCGATTACCAACATCGACGGTCGTATCATCGGTAGCGGTCGCCGCGGCGAAGTCGCTAAACGCTTGCAAGAAGCGTATTTCGAAGTCGTCATGGGTAAAAACAAAAAATATGAGCACATGCTCGCCTTTATAGATTAAGGATAAGAATTGCCTGCTGATTTAAACGATTATTTCAACAAAAAAAATAGTGAAAAAGGCCGCCAAGGCGGCCCAAATTTCGATTTTAAAAAGCCGAATATGCCAAACTTCTCGGGTCTTGGCAAATTTAGCGGCGCGATTTACACGGCAATCGCGGTTATCGCGATACTCGTGGTCGCAAAACCGTTTGTCATTATCAATTCGGGTGAAGTGGGAATTAAATCCACCGCCGGTAAATTTGACCCAGAGCCCTTGAACGCGGGTTTCCACTTCTTTTTGCCTTTTATCCAAGAAGTGCGCATCGTAGATACCAAAGTTCGCATTATCAACTATACTTCGAGCGAGGGTCGCAACGAGGCTAATTTCCGCGGCAGCGGCATCGAGACCAAAGATACTATTTCGGTGCTAGATTCGCGCGGACTTCCTGTTAGCATGGATATTACCGTCCAATATCGCCTAAATCCTGAGAATGCGCCGCAAACTATCGCCGCATGGGGTTTTAGCTGGGAAAATAAAATCATCGATCCCGTCGTGCGCAACGTCGTGCGCAACGTGACCGGCAAATACACCGCAGAAGAACTTCCCGAACGTCGTAACGACATAGCCGAAGCTATTGACAACGGCATTCGCGCCGATATCGAGCGCCAACCAAATCGCCCCGTCGAGCTAGCCAGCGTCCAACTTCGCGAGATAATCCTCCCGCCTAAGGTCAAAGAGCAAATCGAGCGCGTCCAAATCGCCAAACAAGAGGCCGAGCGCACCAAATACGAAGTCGAGCAAGCCAATCAACAAGCCCTCAAAAAAGCCGCTCTCGCCAAAGGTAACGCCGATGCGGTGAAAATCGAAGCGCAAGGTAAGGCTGATGCCGTCAAAATCGAGGCCGACGCGCAAGCCTACGCAAATAAAGAAATCGCCAGAAGTCTCGATAATAACCTGCTCACGCTCAAACAAATCGAAATTCAACGCAATTTCAACGACGCTCTTAAAGAAAACAAAGACGCCAAAATCTTTCTAACTCCTGGCGGCGCGGTGCCAAATATTTGGGTCGATACCAAAGACAAAGCTCGCCAAAGCGCGATAAATCAATAAAGGAGCGCGGCGTGAAAGTAAACTGGGCTAAAATCGGCGGGCTGCTTCCCGTGGTGGTGCAAGACTCCGCCACGCGCGAAGTGCTAATGATGGCGTATATGGACGAAAACGCCCTGAAACTTACGCTCGAGAGCGGTTTTGCTCATTATTTTTCGCGCACGAAGGGCCGGATTTGGAAAAAGGGCGAGGAAAGCGGTAACGTCCAAAAAGTCGTCTCCGCGACGCTCGATTGCGACGAGGACTCGCTTTTGCTAGAAGTCGAGCAAACTGGCGTGGCGTGCCATACGGGCGCTAGATCGTGCTTCTTTAATCAAATTTCAAATTTGAACGGCAATTCAAATTTGAAAGACGAAAAACCTAGTTCAAATTTGAATAAACCAAAATATGGGATTTTGGACGAGCTCTATCACGTCGCGTTAGAACGCAAACTTGCTGGCGACCCTGAAAAATCCTATGTCGCCAAGCTATATCACAAAGGTGAAAACGCCTATCTCAAAAAAATTTGCGAAGAAGCGGGCGAGCTATCTTTCGCGGTAAAAGACCTATTAAAAGCCCTAGAAATCGTTGATAATTCAAATTTGAATGCCGAAAATTTAGTCCGCGAAGCCGGACAATTACGCGAAGCGCGGGGTTTCGGGGCGGCGAGCACCGAGCGCAAAGACGGGCTTAGCTCGTCCGCGCAATTAAAAGCGTCGCCAAACGCGATTTTATCGCGCTTTGGCGAGCACCGCCCCGGCGATCCCGCTTACGACGTAGTTTATGAAGCCGCCGATCTCGTTTTTCATCTCATCGTCGCGCTCGCGGCTTGCGATATTCACCCCGAGCGCGTTCTTGCCGAGCTCGAGCGGCGCGAGGGTGTGAGCGGTATCGAGGAGAAAAATGCACGCCCTAAATAATCTACTTTCCACGCTGCACTTTTACGCGCAGCACCTTGGACTTTATGATTATTTGGCGCTCGGTTGGGTTTTGCTTGTGTTTTTGTTCACGCTAGTGGTCGTGGTCGCGATGATAGACCGCTTTCCGAGTCTTGGCTCGCTTTTACTAATCGCCGATGCGGCGTTTTTGTTCATAGGAATGTATTACGCGTTTCATTTTGTCGACGATCAAACTCGCAAGCGCGAACTAGTCTTGGGGCCTGTGAGGCAGCTTATGTATTCTGACACTGTGATTTTGGACTTAAATCTTACAAACAAATCCCCAAAACCGTTTAAATATTGTCGTGTGAGCGCGGATTTTTCCAAAGCGCACAAAAACAAATACGTAGCTCTCGCTTATTCCCTTCGCCCGTTTCGTAGCGAGAGCGTGGAGTATTCCGGGCGCATAGACGCGAATGAAACCAGAGAGTTTAAGATTATAATCGAGGATTTTAGGCCTAAAAACTACGCCGTGAGCGTAAAATCGGAGTGTTTTAGATGACGTATTTTACTTATATTCACATTATCGCGCTTGTGGGCGTGTTCGTTTTATTTTTGGCTTTGCTTTTTATCCTTCTTCGCAAGCAAAACACTCTTCGCGGAGCGATGACAGCTATCGGCGCGAGCGTCGTGTTGCTCGCGTTGCTCAGCGCGTTTTTTATGCTCGTAATCGATGAATACACCAAAAAGGCTAAAGTCTACAATATCAGGCAAACCCGCGTTTTGATGAATGAGTCGCTTGTGATTTCGGGCACGGTGCAAAACACGGGTGGCTTTAAACTTACGGGTTGCACGATTACGTTTAAGCTCGTCAATTCGCCCGCCGCGCTCAAAGACGTCGATCCGGATATCTTTAAACCAAAGGGCTTTTGGGAAAGTCTGTGGACTGCGCGCAAAGCTAGAGGCGAGATAGGTTCGGCCGAGCAAGAGTTCAAAATCGCTCAAGGCCTAGAACCCGGACGCGCCGTGCCGTTTACCGTATATATGCACTATCCGCCAAAATTCCAAAGCCCCACTTTGCACTGGACGCTGAGCTGCCACTAAACATTTTTGGAAAAAATCCGATATAGTATATAGAAACTAATAAGGAGTCAAAAATGCTAGATTTACTAAACAGTGCGAACGTATCGAGTATGGTCGCTAATGCAAACGCGGCGGCTAATTCAAATTTGAACGGGGCTGCGGCAAGTGCGAGCGAGAGGGTCGAGAGCGCGAGCGACACGCGCGAGGTGAAGCAAAACGCAGCGATGAGGGCGATTTATTATTCTATGGGCGACGACGAGAGCGCAAACAGTCTTTTTGGCGGCGTGAGCGACAAGAGCGGCGCGGATTTGGGTAATATGTTTAAAAACATGGACAAGGACTCGCGTATGCAGCTAAAAAGCAAAATCTCGGGCGCACTCGAGAGTCGCAACCGCCAAATTCTCTCCGACGCGCAAGCCGCGATGATAAACGGCGGCAAAGCGAGTACTTCGTTCTCGGATTTTTCTGGGTTTTTTATGAAGCTGCAAAGCGATTTTAACGCTTCTAGCGGTTCAAATTTGAATATCACGGAGAGCGAACTAGCCGGGGCGTTCGAGAGTTTGAACGAAAAATATAATCAAAACGTCTTTGACAAGATGATTTGAGGCTCTACGCTTTTTTGGCTATTTTCGGGGAGGCTTCGCAAAGACACGCGCGCCCATGACGGACTGCGTTCTGTCTGGCGCGGTTTTTAGTCGCAACCCCGAAACTGACTCATTTGAATATCGCAAACTTTCTTTATTTCAAATTTGAATTACTCTTCTAATTTTTCTATTATCTCGCTCATTTCGTCGCAAACGTCAAACATTTGCATTTCTGCCGGAGAAATGAAGCCGTGGCGAAGTAGTCTTGCGTGGAAAAAATCAAGCAACGGCGACCAAAACGCCGTGTCCCAAAGTATGATTTTACAATGGCGTAGTCGAGTCGCGGATAGAGTGAGCACCTCAAAAAGCTCGTCTAGCGTCCCAAATCCGCCCGGCGCGACTATAAAGGCACTCGATTTTGCGATGAGCGCGTCTTTGCGGCGACTGAGTTCGCTAAAAGTTAGAGATTCGGTGAGATATGGGTTCAAGTCTTGCTCTTGGGGCAAGAGAATATTTAGTCCCACGCTCGCGCCGCCCGTTTCAAAGGCGCCCTTGTTTACAGCCTCCATTATGCCCGGTCCGCCGCCCGTAACCACGCCGTAACCGTGCTCGGCTAGTATTCGTCCAAGCTCTATGGCTTTTATATAATATTTACTATTTCTATTTGCCCTCGCGGAGCCAAAAACCGTTACACATTTCATTTTTTTTTTGCTCCAATTTTTGGATTTGCCAGCAAAAAGCGTTCCAAATTTGAAATAGGTGGAATTTTCAAATTTAAATGAAAGAGAAAAGGGCGAGCAGAGCCCGCCCAAAAGGGCGCGAAACCGCGCCGCTAAATTAGTGCAAGTTTGCCCAGATTTTGCGTTTCCAAAGAACCGCGAAAATACCAAGGATAAGGAAATACCCCATGATATACCAGCCTAGGCTCTCGCGTTCGGCTTTTTTGCTGTCGCCGACTTGCTCCATGAACGAAACGACTTGCGCTTGAGCTTTTTGGTTTAGACCCACGCGAGGCATACCCGTGCCGGGAAGCATTTTTTGCGTATCATTTAGGAAGTTGTTTAGGTATTCGACGCTACGAGATCTGATATACATAGACAAATCCGGCGGAGTCGCGCCCAGATAGCCTTTGAGGCATTGTTTGTTACTCTCTGTAAATACGTTCGCATATTTCATATCGTGGCAGCGCGCGCAAGCCTCGACGAAGACTTCTTTGTCGTCCATTTTGTCTTTGGCGATGCTCTTGAAGTATGCGACAAGATCGGCGATTTCGGCATTTACTTCGCCGCCCGCGCCCGCGAATGCGGTCATAGGGAACGGAGTAGAATCGTCAAATTTGTGTCCGACTTTGAGAGCTAGGGTAGGGTTCTTGATAAGAGCCGCTAGGAATTTCTCGTCGTATAGATAGCCGATATTGCTAAGATCCGGCGGATTTACGCCGTATGCTTGGCTAGCGTCTTTGGCGTCCATAGGAGCCGGCATAGAAGCGGCTAATACGCTATGGCAAGCGGTGCAGCCCGCCATAGGTAGCAATTCCTCGCCGCGTTTGGCGTCGCCTTTGCTAAGGTCGATAGAGTTGATATCAGCCCAGAACTCTTTGTAAGCCGCTTCGTTGGCTTTAGCGGCGTCTAGAAGTTTTTGTGCGCCCGCTTTTTTGTCGGCGTCAGTCATATCAAAAGCCATTTGCGCCGCCGCCGTTTCAGCCTTGGCTTGGGTTAGATCCTCGGCGGCAAAATCAAAGTTCGCAGGCTCTACGTGAGGGTGCATAACAGAGTGTGCATAAGGCTCAACGCCCCAATACACTACGCCGGTTAGGACGATAATAACGATTAACGCTTTTAAATCTCTCATTTATTTCTCCTTCTCTCGGCGATAGTAATCATCGGCAACACCACTAGCAAGAGCGCTAGATAAATGATAGAAGCCACAAAGCCGATATATGCGTTTACGCCCGTAGGAGGGAGTTTACCCCAAATAGTAAGGACAATCATATCGATGATAAGTAGCCAGAACCACACGAAGAACGCAGGGCGTTTGTGAGCAGGAGCTACAACGTCGCTTCTATCGTATAGAGGCATAAGCATAAGCGAAATACCCGCAAAACCAAACGCCGCTAGACCGATGTCGGCAGCTTTGATAGGACCTACGTCAAAGAAGAAGCCGCGCAAGATCTCGTATTGCCACAAGAAATACCACTCAGGGTAGATATGAAGCGGGGTTTTTGAAGAGTCCGCAGGGTCGAAGTTGATAGGATCCATCGCAAAGTCAAAGTTAAAGCAGACGAGCCAGATGAAGAAAATCATAAAGAACGCCACGTACATAAAGTCTTTGCTAAGGAACGCAGGCCAGAATGGGATAACTTTGCTTTCTTTTGTTTGACCGTTGAGGTATTTTTCGCTCTCAAGCTCGAAATCAATCTCTTCGCCCTCGAGGTTGTTGACGTGAGGAACGCGAAGCGCGTAGAAGTGAAGCGCGATGATAGAAATGATGACGATAGGTAGCAAACATACGTGAAGCATGAAAAATCTATTTAGCGTAGGGTCGCTAACCGCGTAGTCGCCGCGAATCCACTCTACAAGCGCGTCGCCGATGAACGGAATACCGCCGAAGAGTTGGGTAATGACTTGCGCCGCCCAGTAGCTCATTTGACCCCATGGGAGCATATAACCGCTGAATGCTTCTGCCGAGAAAATAAGGAATAGTAACATACCGCTAATCCAGATAATCTCGCGACCTTTTTTATATGACGCGAAGTAAATGCCTACAAACGCGTGAATATAAAGAATAAGGAAGATTACCGACGCCGCGACCGCGTGCAAATGTCGCCATAGCCAGCCATATTCGACTTCTTGCATGATAGTATAGTTTACGCTATCAAAAGCAAGGTTTGCATCCGGCTTATAATACATAACGAGCATAAGACCCGTGACAAAAAGAATAGTAAATAAAACGGTCAAAGTAACGCCCATCGCCCAAAGGAAATTGATATTCTTTGGAACCCAGTAATGAGCCGCTAGGACGTTCCATAATTTGGTAATAGCGAAGCGTTGATCGAACCAGTCTTTCACGCTAGTCGCTTTTGTGATATGTGCCATATGTGCCCCTTTACGCTTTTGCTACGAGTTTCTTGTATTCAGGACCTTCTTCGCCTAGTACAAGTTTGGTTCCGTCGATTTTGAACGGAGGAATGTCAAGTGGGCGTGGCGGAGGACCGAAGGT